>CAKTFF010000622.1 GCA_934553185.1 uncultured Devosia sp. | reverse complement strand
TTGTTCACCTGATAGGGCAGCTCGGTGATGATGAGCGCTTCGCGCTCCTTGCGGATTTCTTCAATGGCAACTCGGCCGCGCACCAGAACCGAGCCGCGGCCCGTTTCATAGGCCTGGCGGATGCCGGCGCGGCCCAGGATGATGCCGCCGGTGGGGAAATCGGGGCCGGGCAAGGCTTCAAGGATTTCTTCGGGCGTGGCATTGGGATTGTCGAGCAATAGCAGGGCGGCGTCGATGGTCTCGCCCAGATTGTGGGTGGGAACGTTGGTGGCCATGCCCACGGCAATGCCGCTGCCGCCATTGACCAGCATGTTGGGAAAGCGCGCAGGCAGAACGGCGGGCTCTTTTTCCGACCCGTCATAGTTGTCGCGGAAATCCACCGTGTCCTTGTCGAGGTCATCGAGCAGGGCATTGGTGATCTTTTGCATGCGCACTTCGGTGTAGCGCATGGCCGCCGGCATATCGCCATCGACCGAGCCAAAATTGCCCTGCCCTTCGATCAGCAACTCACCCATGGAAAAGTCCTGCGCCATGCGCACCAGGGCCATATAAACGGCGCCATCACCATGGGGGTGGTACTTACCGATAACGTCGCCAACCACGCGGGCCGACTTGCGGTAGGGCTTGTTGTATTCGTAGCCGTTCTCGCTCATCGAGAACAGAATGCGCCGGTGCACGGGCTTGAGGCCGTCGCGCACGTCGGGCAGCGCGCGGCTGACGATGACGCTCATCGCATAGTCGAGATACGATTTGCGCATCTCGTCGGTGATGGAGATCATCGAAATGTCGGATGGCGGCAAAGCGCCGCCGTCATGGTCGCCTGTATCGGTCACGGGGTGATTCTTGTTTGGTTTTGTTGACCTATAGATAGGCCATTTGAGCGCAAATTGCCAATCGCGCCGCCGCTCGGCGTCCAACGCCCGCCAGTTTGCAGCCGCTCAGCACGTGTTCGCGCATGGCTGTGGCTTTTTGGCTGCCCCATGCGGTAAGGATCGCTATGGCAGATACATATCGAGCATGGCTGCGGGGCGCGGAGAAGTGGCAGAACATTGCCGTCATCGACCTGCGTGATACAGACGGCATCGGCAAGCGCCTGCAATCGGCGGGGCTGAAGACGCTGGGCCAGATCAGCGAAATGGAAGGCCCTGACCTCCTCAAGCTTGAGGGGATCGGCGTTGGGGTGGTGCGCCGGGTGCGCGGCATCATCCGCAACTGCAAGGCCGAGGAACGGCGCCGTCGCCCGCAGGCGGCCGCCCACTCACGTGCGCCGCGGAACTTTCCCTCCTAGGCGGCGTCGAACTGCTGCCGCGCGACGGTGATGCGCGGATGATTGTCGCTAGCCCACTGGATCAGGTAGCCCAGCGGCACGATGATGGACGCGCCCATGGGCGTCAGCCGATATTCCACCGAGGGCGGCTTGGTGGGGAAGACTTCGCGGCCCACTAGGCCGTCGCGCTGCAGATCGCGCAAAGTCTGCGTCAGCATCTTTTGGGAAATGTCGG
>CAKTFF010000621.1 GCA_934553185.1 uncultured Devosia sp. | reverse complement strand
GCCTTACGCCTGAATATACGTGAGCTAGGAAAACCGCCGTCGCTTCCCTTAGGCTCGACCCGAGGGTCTTTCGAAATTGTGCCGTGGGGAGCCTGGCCCTCGGATCAAGTCCGAGGGAAGCGATTGTGGTTGGGATGGCTCGGCGGCTTGCCTGGAGATGCGTCTGGTCTGTCTTAGGCGGTGGCGCGGTTGGGCAGCATGCCTTTGACGGCTTTCCACAGCGGCGCAATGACCTTGCTGGCGACTGGGATCAGCAGAGCGCCCAGCGCCAGGCCGAAGAAGAAGTCGACGAAGGCGGTTGCGAACCAGCCTGCGAAGCCGGCAATGGCTGGGAATGTTGCTTCTGCCCAGTGAGCGGCGCCTTCAATGATGTGTTCGGGCAGGTCCCAGCCAAATTCGTAGAGACCGTGCGCAACGATGCTGCCCCCGACCCAGGTCATGGCAGCGGTGCCCACAAGGCTCAGCACCTGCATGAAGCGCGGCATGAAGGCGACGATGCCCCGGCCAAAAGCGCGGCCCATGCCCGTCCGCGCATGGGTGGCCGTCCAGACGCCAAAATCATCGGCTTTAACGATCAGCGCCACGGCGCCATAGACGGCAAAGGTGATGCCTACGCCGGCCACGGCAAGGATCGCCGCGCGTGTCCAGAAGTCGGGCACCTCGATGGCGGCCAGGATGATGGTCATAATTTCGGCCGACAGGATGAAATCGGTCTTGATCGCGCCGGCGACCTTTTGGTCCTCCAGCGTCTTGGGATCGACGGCAGCCGGCTCAAGCGTTGCTTCATGGGCTTCAGCGCTGTGGGGCGCTAGAGCGTGAAAAACCTTCTCGGCGCCTTCGTAGCAGAGGTAGGCGCCGCCGATCATCAGCAGCGGGGTGATGAGCCATGGCGCGAAAAGGCTGAGGAGCAGGGCCGCAGGCAGGAGAAACAGCAGCTTGTTCTTGACCGAGCCCCAGGCGATGCGGGCAACGATCGGCAGCTCGCGATCGGCATTGAAACCGTGGACATAGTTCGGGGTGACGGCAGCGTCATCGATCACCGCGCCGGCTGCCTTGACGCCGGCTTTAGCGGCCTGCCCGGCGATGTCGTCAAGTGATGCGGCAGTGATCTTGACGATACCGGCAACATCATCAAGCAGAGCGAGGAGTCCGACGGCCATTGTGCCAATCCTTTAAGGGGCTCGTCACCTCACACAGACCTCATCCCGAGCCTGCGGAAGGACGAAGGTGTGGCACTAACGAGGCAGAGCCCTCATGGTTCGACAAAGGAACCATGAGGGGTGCAATCATCCCGCGACTTTGCCGAAATCGGCCACCAGGTGCATGGTGTCGCGCAGGCGGGCCAAGAGATTGAGGCGGTTGACGCGGGTGGCTGCATCGTCGTCATTGACCATGACAGCGGTGAAAAAGGCATCCACGGGTGCGCGGAGGGTGGCAAGTTCGCTCATTGCGCCGCGATAATCATCACGCGCGACATGGTGCGCCACGGAAGCATGGACGGCATC
>CAKTFF010000620.1 GCA_934553185.1 uncultured Devosia sp. | reverse complement strand
GGGTATCGCCGCGGATTTGGATTCGACCGCGTCGATAAAGGCGCTGATCTCGCGGGCATAAGCTTCGGTGTAGCGCGTCATGAAGAAGTCGTGGAGCGGCGGCCTGGTATAACCAGCACCATTGGCGACTTCGATGGAGACCGGCCGCTGGTTCTCGGCCGATACCACGCCCTTGCTGCCATGCACCTCGATGCGCTGGTCATAACCATAGGTGGCGCGGCGCGAATTTGAGATGGTGGCGTGCTTCCCCGATGCGGTGGCGAGCATCACCGAGGCGCTGTCGTAGTCCCCCGCTTCGCCGATTGCCGGATCGGTCAGGACAGACGCCTGCGCGCTGACCGTCTCGATCTCTTCGCCGAGGAGCCAGCGCGCGATGTCGAAATCATGGATGGTCATGTCGCGGAAGATGCCGCCCGAGCGCTTGATATAGTCGATCGGCGGGGCGCCGGGGTCGCGAGACACGATGGTGACCATCTCCACGGCGCCGATCTGGCCCTTGCCGATGACGTCCTTGACGGCCATGAAATGCGGATCGAAGCGCCGGTTGAAGCCCACCATCAGGGTCGCCCCCTTGGCATCCACTACGGTGAGGCAGGCCTTCACCCGCTCGACATCGAGGTCGATGGGCTTTTCGCAGAAGATCGCCTTGCCGGCTTGGGAGAACTGCTCGATCAAATCGGCATGAGTGTCGGTGGGCGTGCAGATCACCACCGCATCGATGTCGGATGCCTGGAGGATGGCGTCGATCGTGCGCACTTCAGCGCCGTACTGCCCAGCCAGATCGGTGGCCGCCTTGTCGACAGCATCGGCCACAGCCACAAGGCGCGCCTTCGGGCTCGAGGTGATGGCCTTGGCGTGCACCTTGCCGATACGGCCAGCGCCCAAGAGGCCGAAACGAACAGTCATTCTTATAAAACTCCGATATGCTGTGTTGAGCGGGCCGTGCGGGCCGAAAAGCTCAAACCTTCTTGCGCTTCCGCTGTCGATATTGATCCGCCACCACGGCCGCCACGATGATCATGCCCTTGATGATCTCCTGGTAATAGGCGTCGATGCGCAGGAACGTAAAGCCCGAGGTCATGGTCCCGAGGATGATCGTGCCGATCACCGTGCCGGTGATGCGCCCCTGCCCCCCGGCCAGGGACGTGCCGCCGATCACCGCGGCCGCAATGGCGTCTAGTTCATACATCACCCCCATGCCGGACTGGGCGGTCTGCGCCCGGGCGGCAGTGACGAGGCCGGCCAGCCCAGCCAACATGCCGGCGATCGCATAGACCTTGATCAGGTGCCGCTCGATATTGATGCCCGACACCCGTGCCGCCTGCCCATTAGCGCCAATGGCATAGGTGAACTTGCCATAGCGCGTGTAGCGCAGGGCCACGTGGAAGATCAGCGCGACGCCAAGAAAAATCAGCACCGGCCAGATGCCGAACCCGATGAAGTTGAACTCGGGCGTGAGGCCCGAAACCGGCTGCCCCTTGGTGTACCATTTGGCCACGCCCCGCGCCGACAC
>CAKTFF010000619.1 GCA_934553185.1 uncultured Devosia sp. | reverse complement strand
GGCTGGAAACCCGAGGTTTCCATGCGCCGACTAACCCTGCTCCCGCTTCTCACCGTCTTCAGCCTTGCCGCAAGCCCTATGGCCCTCCTGGCGCAAGACCAGACCCCGCCGAGGGAGCCGCTTTCCGCCATGGCTATCAACGAAGCCGATCTGGGGGCCCATTTCGGGTCATCCGAGCGTCCCTATATCGTGCCCCCCGAAGCCGAGGCTGCCGCCAGCGAAAGCCAGGACAAAGGCCCGGCCCATCCCGATCCTGCTCTTGTGCGTATTCAGATCCTGCTCGACCAGAATGGTGCATCCCCCGGCGTTATCGACGGCTATGACGGGGACAATATGCGCAAGGCCATTATGGGCATTCAGGCCCTTGCCGGCCTCCCCGTCAACGGCCTCATCGATGATGCTCTCCTGGCGCGCATCGAGCAGGGTCAGCCGGTGATGGAAGATTATGTCATCGCCGCCACCGACCTCGACGATGTCACCGGTCCTGTTCCAGAGGATTATGCCGAAAAGGCGGAGATGGATTTCCTGGGTTATGCCAATGTGCAAGAAGCGCTGGCGGAACGCTTCCATATGGATGTGGACCTGCTGACAGCGCTTAATCCCGAGGCGACATTCGAGCCTGGCGAGACCATTTCGGTGGCGGTGACGGGGCCGGACCTCGCCGGCAAGGTTCAGCGCATTGAAGCGGATAAGGCATTGCGCCAGGTTCGCGCCTATGATGCTCAAGGCATGCTGCTGGCGACCTACCCCGCGACCATCGGCAGCGAGGACAACCCCTCCCCAAGCGGGAGGCACGTGGTCGAAGCCGTCGCGCCTATGCCGAACTATACCTATAATCCCGAGATCAATTTTCAGCAGGGCGAGAACACCGAAGTCCTCACCATCCCACCCGGGCCCAACGGGCCGGTGGGCAGCATGTGGATCGACCTGTCGGAACCGACCTACGGCATTCATGGCACACCTGAACCCTCGCAGATCGACAAGACCGGATCGCATGGCTGCGTGCGCCTGACCAACTGGGACGCGCAGGAGCTGGGCGCCATGGTGGAAGAAGGCGTGGTGGTGGACTTCCTCTAGAGTTCAGCGATGGGGCTGGCAAACAGCTGGCGAGGCATAGCGCAGGATCGGTCATGGCTGATGGGGGGAACGCGCCACAGGGTGGTGGTCCAATGCCCTCGGCCCTTTGCATGGCTGGCCTTCCGCCGGCTTCTGCCGTGCCAAGCGAAGCTCAGAAAACTTAACGATACCGGGGAGATAGGTGGAACCTTATCCTGATAAATACGTAATCCGCGGATTGCGGGAGATATAGGTTGCATAAAAGACTATCTGGTCAGCAGACGGAGAACCGTTCGCCGGGCTTTCTCGATATGCTGCGCGAGATTTTCGTCAGCGGCGATGAATTGGCTTCGCCCGCAGGCAAAGTGCCGGGCGACACTCCGGACACAGCCGCGGGGCAAGCCGCTGATCAGCCCACTCCAGCACATTCGCCCATAGCTAGGACCGGTCCCTTGGTGGCCGGCAGC
>CAKTFF010000618.1 GCA_934553185.1 uncultured Devosia sp. | reverse complement strand
CAGCTCGAAACGCTCGACATCATCCCAGCCCGATTTGGTCGGGCCTCAGTCGGCTCATTCAGCGGCGTCTATCTCGACGAGGTCTCCGATGCATGCAAGGCCGAACTCGTTGACTGGCTCGTCCAGCAGGATTTCTGTGGGCTTGTTTTTGCGTCCGATGCCGAAGGTGAAGCCATCGCGGGTGCCTTCCCTTGGTCCGCCGTACGCAACGATCATCCGCGCGGCGCTGATGTCGGCTTCACTCTCAAGTCTACCAACTCTTCGCATCAGTTCGGCCCCGAGCGCGATGGCTGCATCTTTGCCACCTGGATCACGCCCGGTGGCGGCATGCATGGCGGGCTCAACCGTGGCGAACTCTCAACCGTCCTGGCGGCGCAGGGGAGGGCCTATCGCCCCAACTTTGCTTCGGACGTGCCGTGCTGGCTGCCCGACATCATCCCCACCATCCTCACCACGATGGGCCTGTCCTGCGAGGGCGCAGAAGGCCGCCCTTTGGTGGAGGCACTGGTCGGTGATGACCCGCGCTTCGGCATTGTCCCCGATGTCCAAACGCGTGTGCTTAGTGCCGAACTGCATGGGCACCAACAATTTCTACGCCAATGGGTCGTCGACGGCCGCACCATTGTTGATTGCGGCTGGACCGAGGGCACCGGAGCTTGGGTGCTATGACCCCTCAATTCATTCTCACCAAGCTATTTCGCGGAGCCATGACCCTGCTGCTGGCCGTGACATTCGTCTTCATTGTCCTTCGCGCCTCTGGCGACCCTGCGCAGATGATGCTGTCCGATGAAGCCTCGCCCGAAGCTCAGGCCCTGTTCCGCACCCGCTGGGGCCTCGATAAGTCGCTGATCGAGCAATACTTTATCTATCTTTCAGCCATGGTGCAGGGGGATTTCGGCGACAGTTTTCGGGATGGCCGTCCGGCCTTGGAGGTGGTGATGAAGCGTGTTCCCGTTACCTTGCAATTGGGCGTTACCGCTCTTTTGATCACACTGCTGCTCGGCATCCCCGCCGGAATCCTCGCCGCCCTCCATCGCGGCAAGTGGGTCGATCATGCCGCAATGAGCTTCACCATCTTCGGTCAGAGCATACCGAACTTCTTTCTCGGCATCGTTCTGATCCTCGTCTTTTCCATGACCCTTCGGTGGCTTCCAAGCTCGGGGGGCGGCAGTTTCTGGCATCTGATCATGCCGGCTGCCACCCTTGCCACCGCCACTGCGGCGACGGTCGCCCGCTTCACCCGCTCTTCCATGCTCGATGTGTTGCACCAGCCCTTCATGCGCACGGCTAAGGCCAAAGGGATCCCCCATGATCGCCGCGTCCTGCGTCATGCTCTGCCCAATGCCGCCATCCCGATCGTCACTGTTGTCGGCATGCGCATCGGTGGCCTGATCGGCGGCGCCGTCACCATCGAAACGGTGTTTGCCTGGCCCGGTGTTGGCCTGCTGCTCGTCAATTCCGTTAACCAGCGTGACCTGGCCGTGGTTCAGGCTGTGGTGTTGTTGATTGCCTTTTCGATGGTCGTCATCAACCTGCTTGTTGA
>CAKTFF010000617.1 GCA_934553185.1 uncultured Devosia sp. | reverse complement strand
TGCACCAGGCACAGCCGGTCGCGATGGGGATGGAGCCCCATGGTTTCGGTGTCGATCGCCACCTCGCGTCCATAGCGGGAAAGGTCCGGCAGGTCGCCGCGATGCACTCGATTGGCCATGGTTGCTCTCGCTCGGGGATTGAAGCGAAAGGTGATGGCATACCCCTCCGGCAATGAAAAGGGCAGGGGAGAGCAAAAGCAAACCCCGGCTGCGACAGGGTCGCAACCGGGGCTCAAAAGCTTGGTGCCCAGAAGAAGACTCGAACTTCCACACCTTGCGGTACACGGACCTGAACCGTGCGCGTCTACCAATTCCGCCATCTGGGCAGGCGCGGTGTCTCTAGGGGTCCCGCAACTCCGTGTCAACCGCCATTCTTACGACGCCTACCAATTGGCGCCGTCCCAGTGCTGGATAGCAGCCTGGTCCACCGCCACGGGCGGCTCGAGGCAAAGCACGTTGATCATCACCATCGCGGTGCCCTTGCCGTCCGAACCGCGGGCAAACGATTCCACCCCGCAGGTGCGGCAAAACAGGTGCTCGATGGTTTCGGTATTGAACCGATAGGTCTGAAGATTGTTTTCGCCCTGGCGCAGGGTAAAGGCGCTGGCCGGCGCCGACTGGAGCACCCAGCCCAGCCTGCGGCAGCGCGAACAGTTGCACATGCCCATGCCGTCCAGCGCGGTCTCGACATCATATTGCACCGCGCCGCACTGGCATTGGCCATGAAAGGTCCGGCTTTCGGACATGAAACAAACTCCCTGCTGACCCGAACAAACAAAGAACATCCGTGAGCCGGAGTCAAGCGGCAAACGCCGCGCAGCCCTCGACACGAGGGAACCGCATGGGCTAGAAGCGGCACCAAAGCACCGCTTTGGAGCCCCCCATGGATCGCAACAGCACAAGACTTGTCACCATTTTCGGCGGCTCAGGCTTTGTCGGCAGCCAGATCGTGCAGGGCCTCGCCAAAAAAGGCCATCGCATCCGCGTCGCCACCCGCCGCCCGGACCTCGCCGCCCATGTGCGCATGTATGGCAATGTCGGGCAGATCATGCCCATCCAGGCCAATCTGCGCAACATGGCGTCGGTGGAACGGGCCGTGGCCGGCGCCGATATCGTGGTCAACCTTGTGGGCGTCGGCGTGTCGCGCGGCACGCAGAGCTTTCAATCCATCCATGTCGATGGCGCCGGCAACGTCGCTACCGCGGCCAAGGCGGCGGGCGCCACCAGCTTCACCCATATGTCGGCGCTGGGCGTCGATCATGCCGCCGACCGCAGCGACTATGCCCAAAGCAAACTCCTGGGCGAAGAGGCCGTGCGCGGCGCCTTCCCCGAGGCGACCATCCTTCGTCCCTCGCTGATCTTTGGCAAGGGCGACGGCTTTTTCAACCTGATGGGCGGCCTTCTGCGCCTCTTCCCCGCCATGCCGCTGATCGGCGGCGACACCCGCTTCCAGCCGGTCTATGTCGGCGATGTCGCCGAAGCCTTCGTCGCGGCCGCCGAAGGGCGGGTCCAAACTGGCCGGATCTACGAGCTGGGCGGCCCCGACAT
>CAKTFF010000616.1 GCA_934553185.1 uncultured Devosia sp. | reverse complement strand
TGCGGCCGCGTGGTCGCCACCCTTTGCCGTAACCAACAGCCATGGTGCGGTCTAGTTACACGCAGGTGCGTGCTTGCTAAGCGGCTGCCGACACGCCATCTCCACGCTATCCCGATCGTGACGAGGTAGCGTAATGGCCAAGATGCTCAAAATCGACGTGTTTACCGATGTGGTGTGCCCTTGGTGTGTCGTCGGATCGGCGCGGCTCGACAAGGCAGTCGCCAATTTGCCCGGTGATATTGATGTCGTAATTGAGAACCACCCTTTCTACCTTGATCCAAATACGCCTGCAGAGGGCGTCGTGGTCGCGGATGTGCTGCGTCAGCGTTATGGCAAAGAGCCGCGGGAAATGTGGGAGCGCGTCGAGAGCGAGGCGCGTAAGGCTGGTGTCGACCTCGATCTCAGCCAGCAACCGCGCATGTTTCCAACCAAGAAAGCGCACACAATTACCCGCCTCGCCAAGCCGCTCGGCATTCAGCACGAGCTGGCCAATGCCATTGCCAATGCCTACTTCCTTGAGCACCGGCAGATCAACGATGACAATGTGCTCGCCGACATCGCCGTCGAATATGGGTTTGACCGGGGCGATGCGCTCGATGCGATGAACGACGAGAACGAACTGGCGATCACCGAACAGCTGGCCAATGATGCCGCTGCGCAGGGTATTCGCGGCGTGCCGTTCTTCATTCTTGGTGAAAAATACGCCTTGTCCGGAGCGCAGCCAGCTGAAGTGTTCGAGAGGGCTCTGGCGCAGGCCATTGCCGAACTCTAAACCGGCTGGCGTCAGGTGACGGTGGCTCACAACGCCCGTTGTCCCGCTAGAGGTTTGTTTGTGAAGCTGCTTCGTCGTGTCGTTCTTGGCGCCGTCCTGCTTGTTGCCGTGCTGTATGCGGCTGTTGTCGGCTACATGTATCTCAACCAGCGTGCGCTGCAGTATGATGCGACTGGGCCGGTGGTTGCGCTGGCGGATACGGCGCTGATTGGTGCTGCCGACATCGCTGTTCCGTCGGGTGATGGCGTGGTTCATGGCTGGTACCAGGCGCCGCAAGCGGGTATGCCGCTGATCGTGTACTTCAAGGGCAATACCGGCAGTTTCAGCCGGGAACACGAGCGGTTCGAACAGTTCGTTGCGTCCGGCTATGGCTTTGTGGCGTTTGATTATCGCGGCTTTCCCGCATCACCGGGGACGATCACGCAAGCTGGTATCCTCCAGGATGCCGAGACGCTGTTTGACTGGGCTGCGGCCAAAGGCTTTCCCCTGCTGATCTGGGGGCGCTCCTTGGGATCGGGGCCCGCGACCTATGTGGCCAGCGTGCGCGAGGCGGAAGCGCTGCTGCTGGAAACCCCGTTTCTATCGGCGGTAACTGTCGCGGGGGAGCGCTATCCGGTTTTGCCCGTATCGCTGGTCATGCAGGACCAGTTTCCCAACAATGAGTGGATCGCCGACGTGTCCGAGCCGGTGTTGGTGGCGCATGGCACGGCGGACACCACGATCGATGTCAGCAATGGCGAGCGGCTTTTCGAGCTGGCGCCCAATAGGGATGAGTTGTGGATCGTGC
>CAKTFF010000615.1 GCA_934553185.1 uncultured Devosia sp. | reverse complement strand
TTGCACGAGATAGGCGGGCATATGGACATTGATGAAGGCCAGGTGAAAGCCGCAGACAAAGAAGCCGATCACCAGGAGCTTATAGGAGCCGTGGCCCCAGGCTTTGGCGAGGGCCTGCATGAAGGGGAGGTCGGCTTGGCCCGAGGTGTTTTCGGTGCGGCCGCGCAGGGCATAGCTGAGGGGGATGATCAGCAGCAGGGCCATGGCCAGGTAGATCAGTGCCGTTTGCCAGCCGAAGGCATTGATGAAGCCCTGGCTGATCGGGGCGAACGCGAACTGACCAAAGGAGGAGGCGGCGGTGGCGACGCCGAAGATCAAGGAGCGCTTCTCGGCAGGGACGGAGCGCCCGAAGGCAGCCATGACTACGGAGAAGGAGCAGATGGCGATGCCCACGCCGGTGATGATGCCGGCCGTGACCATCAGGAAGCTGGCCGTGGGGGAAAAAGCCATGGCAAGGACGCCCAGAGCGTAGACGGCGGCGCCGGCTGCCACGGTGCGTCCTGTGCCGACGCGATCGGCGAACGCTCCGGCGAAGGGCTGGGCGATTCCCCAGGCGAGGTTCTGGATGGCCATGGCCATGCCCCAGCCTTCTCGCGTCAGGCCAAGGTCTCCCGTCATCGGCAGGGTGAACAGACCGAAGCTGGTGCGAATGCCGTTACCGATGGCGGCAATGATGCAACCGGCGATGATCAGGACGAGGAGGGGAACTGCGGGGCGCAGGGCGGAAGCGGACATGGCGGGAATCCAGGTGACTTCATCCCCCATACGCCTGCGACATCATCACGCAAAGCAATATTGATGAATGGGCATCATCAGCGCAGGTGATGGGTTACGGGCCGCGGCAATCGCGATTACAAGGGCGCCCGAGAACGGGAGCCGTGCCTTGATCCGCCATATCGTGTTTTTTACCGCCAAGTCCCCCGAGAACCTCGACGCGATCTGCGATGGCCTGTCGCTGCTTGGCACCATCCCGCATTCGCTGCACTTCGAGGTGACCCGCAACAGCAAGGTGGACCAGATTTCCAACGAAGTGGACGTGGTGGTTTATGCCGAGTTCGCCGACGCGGCGGCACTGGCGGCCTATAAGGCGCATCCAACCTATGCCGAAGCGACGCGCCGCGTCCGGCCGCTGCGGGAGATCAGGCTTTCGGCGGACTTTGCCGCAAAAAATTAAGCCGGGCGCTGAGCCCGGCTTTGATAGCACGCCTTCGTGGTTCGTGAGGGCAACTGAGGCGTCAGCTTAGGCGGTCTGCTTGACCGGAACGCCGGCGTCCTGGAGGTGGGTCTGGAGTTCACCGGCCTGGAACATTTCACGGACGATGTCGGCGCCGCCGACGAATTTGCCCTTGATGTAGAGTTGGGGAATGGTTGGCCAGTTGGTATAGGCCTTGATGCCGTCGCGCAGTTCGGCGCTTTCCAGCACGTTGGCGCTGCCATAGTCGACCCCAAGATAGTTCAGGATCTGAACGACCTGGCCGGAGAAGCCGCACTGGGGAAAATCAGGCGAGCCCTTCATGAACAGGAACACGTCGTTGTTCTTCACCTTGTCGTCGATAAAGGCATTGATGTCGGTCATGGG
>CAKTFF010000614.1 GCA_934553185.1 uncultured Devosia sp. | reverse complement strand
TCTGGAGGTTGCGCATCAGGTCCAGGATCTGCGCCTGGATGGTCACGTCGAGCGCGGTGGTCGGCTCGTCGGCGATGAGGACGCTGGGCTCGCAGGACAGCGCCATGGCGATCATGGCGCGCTGGCGCATGCCGCCGCTCATCTCATGGGGATACTGGTTGGCGCGCTTGGCGGGCTCGGGAATGCCGACCAGTTCGAGCATTTCCACGGCGCGCTTGTGGGCGTCGGTCTTGCTGAGCTTGTCGTGCTGCATCACGACTTCGGCGATCTGGGTGCCCACCGTGTGCACGGGATTGAGCGAGGTCATCGGCTCCTGAAAGATCATGCCGATATCGTTGCCGCGAATGGAGCGCATCTCGCGGTCCGACAGGCTCACCAGATCCTTGCCGCGTAGCCTTATGGTGCCGCGCGAAATGCGGCCGACCTTTTTGGGCAGGAGGCGCATGATGGAGAGGCTGGTGACCGACTTGCCCGAGCCGGATTCGCCGACAATGGCAAGCGTTTCGCCGGCGCGCACAACGAAGTTGACGCCGTCCACGGCCCGCACATCCTGGCCTTCGCCAACAATGAACGAGGTTTGCAGATCATCCACTTCAAGCAGCGGTGGCTCGTTGCTGAGCGTCTGGGTCATTGGGTTGCCTCCGACGGCGATGAACATAGGTCAGGCACTTAATCGAGTGGAAGGGTGAAGCGCCTGGCCGGGTGGGCTCGTATAGCGCCCCCAGCCGGGCTGGCCGGCGATGGTGCCATTGTAAACGGTGCGGCCACGAACCATTGTGTGGGCGATGCGGCCGGTGAACTCGGCGTCGAAGTAAAGCTGCGCCACGTCACGGGCGAAAGTGAGAAGCGTGTCGCGATTGATCGTGGTTTTGTTGTTGAGGTCAACCAGGATCAGGTCGGCATCGGCTCCCACCGCAATCCGGCCCTTGTTGGACAGGTCGAAGCGCTTGGCGGCATTGCCGCTGAGAAGAGCAACCGCCTGCTCAAGCGTGATCCGGCCGCGCGCTACGGCGTCCAGCATGGCGGGAACCAGAACTTCCGAGCCGGGCGAGCCGGGCGGGGCGGTGACCATGTTGCCTGCGCCCGCCAGCTTTTCGGCGTGGGAGAAGGCGGCATGGTCGGTGGTGACATGGGTGATGACGCCATCGGCGATCGCTTGCCACAGCGCATCCTGATCGGCCTGCAGCCGGACGGGGGGATTGATCTTGGCAAAGACCCCGGCGCGGCGCACGTCGTCATGGGTGCGGAACAGGTAATGGGGGCAGGTTTCGGCGGAAAAGTCGGAGGTGCCGGCAAAGCGGCGCAGCAGGTCGACGGTAAGGGCGCTGGTGACATGGGCGATGTGAAGTCGGGCCTGCGCTTCCATATTCATGGTGAGCAGTTTTGCCACCGCCACAGCTTCGCAGAGGGCAGGGCGGGAGGCGAGATGGGCATCGACATGGCCCAGATCGGCGCCGGCGAGCTCCGCTTCGGCCAGCGCCAGCAGCTGCGCGCTTTCGGCGTGGACGACGAGGGGCAGGCCGGTTTTGGCGACGGCCTTGAGCGCCCGCATCTGGTCGGCTTCGTCGGGGAAGGAGAGACCGAAG
>CAKTFF010000613.1 GCA_934553185.1 uncultured Devosia sp. | reverse complement strand
CGCTATCGGCCAGAAGTCGATTAAGCGCCTGATCGCCTATTCCTCTATTGGCCATGTGGGCTTCGCCCTGGTCGGCTTGTCGTCTGGAACGCAGGTGGGCGTCGAGGGTGTGGCGATCTATATGGTGATCTATCTCACCATGACCATTGGCCTGTTTGCCTGTGTCCTCGCCCTGCGCACGGAGAACGGCTTTGTCGAAACCATCGACGAACTCGCCGGTGCTGCACAGGCGCGTCCGTTTGTGGCGGCGATCATGGCGGTGCTCATGTTCTCGCTGATCGGCATGCCGCCGCTTGCTGGCTTTTTCGCCAAGTGGCACGCCTTCCTGGCGGCCGTGGATGCCCAGCTTTACGTCCTTGCCGTCATCGGCGTGCTCGCTTCCGCGGTCAGCGCCTATTACTACCTTCGCGTGGTGAAGGTGATGTATTTCGACGAGCCGGTGCATCGCTTCGAGGCCGTCCCCACCGAGTTAACGCTGATCATGGCACTGAGCGGTTTCGTGATCGTCACCTACTACTTCACCATCGGTGGTCCACTGGCGTCGCTTGCCCATTCCGCAGCCGGAAGCCTGTTCTAGGTGAGGGAGTTCTCCCTTGGCTCCCATGCCCGCGCGGCCGGTTATCGGCTGCGCGGCTTTGATGTGATCGACTCCACCAATTCGCAGGCCGTCGCTGCCGCGCAGGCTGGCGATCCCGGCGGGTTGTGGTTTGCTGCCCTGCAGCAAACCGCCGGTCGCGGGCGCCGGGGACGTCCCTGGCAAAGCCCGCATGGCAATCTTGCCGCGACCCTGTTGATCGTTCCCGATGCCGACCCATCTGTTTCCGCGACGCTGGGTTTTGTTGCCGGTGTTGCGCTCAACCAGGCATTGTCCGCGCTGCTTCCCCAAGGCTATGTGAAGCTGGGGCTCGATGGCGCCGATAGCCTCGAAGGGCAGGGCCGCATCGCCCTGAAATGGCCCAATGATGTGCTGGCTGATGGCGCCAAGCTCGCCGGCATTCTGCTGGAGGCCATTCGCCTGCCCGATGGCAGACAGGCTGTCGCCATAGGCTTTGGCGTCAATGTGGTGGCGGCACCAACCGGCACACCTTACCCAGCAACCAGCCTCCAGGATCTGGGCGTGTCGCTCGGACCAGAAGATGTTTTCGAGGCGCTCACCGATAGCTGGGTGGAGGTTTTCCGGTTATGGAATGAGGGCAGGGGAATCGATGCCGTCCTCGCGCGCTGGCGTGGCTGCGCTGCCGGCATTGGAGCGCCCGTCGCCGTTCAGCAGGACGGCGAGACCCTCAAGGGAATTTTTGAGACTGTGGATGACGCCGGCAGGCTGATCGTCCGGTCTGATGACGATCGTCGCATCGCGATTACGGCGGGCGACGTGCATTTTGGGGCAACGGCCAGCGCCCGAAGCTGACCACAATCGGCATGGGCGACCGGCGGCCAAAGACCGCACGGCGCCATGCACAAGAAAAGGGAAATCAACCCATGGCACAGAACCAACGGGATGAACTCGTCTTTGTCCCCCTCGGGGGCGTCGGCGAGATCGGCATGAATATGGGTGCTTATGGCTTTGGCCCGGAGCGCTCGCGCAAGTGGAT
>CAKTFF010000612.1 GCA_934553185.1 uncultured Devosia sp. | reverse complement strand
GGTTGGGTCGATGACATCATCATGATGCTGGTCGACTTCCAGGCATCGGTTCCCTTCCTCATCGTCGCCCTGGCGGTCCTGGCCTTCTTTGGCAACAACTTTTTCCTCCTGATCATCTTGATCGGCCTCTTTGGCTGGGACGGCTATGCCCGCATCGCCCGTGGTCTGGTGCTTTCGACCAACGGCCAGGGCTATGCCTTTGCCATTCGTACGCTCGGTGTTCACCCAGCTAAGGTTTACCTCCGCCACGTCCTTCCCAATATGCTGGGCGTCATCATGGTGCAGATCACGCTCAACTTTCCCGAGATCATCCTGCTTGAAACCTCGCTTTCATTCCTCGGTCTCGGCGTCCAGCCGCCCGGCACCAGTCTGGGCCTTCTGCTGGGCGAGGGCCGCAACTACTTGACCACGGCCTGGTGGATGGGCATTCCAGCAGGCACCGTGATCCTGCTCACCACCTTGGCCATCAGCCTGCTTGGAGACTGGCTGCGCGACCTGCTCGATCCAAACCTTGGAGCCAAAGCCGCGTGACCACGACCAAACGCCTTGCCTCGATAGACGAGATCGGTTTCTCCGCCGTCCTCTCCGACTTAGACGGTGTCGTTTATCGCGGTGAAGAGGCAGTGCCCGGCGCCGTCAGCCGCTTCAATCGATGGGCCGACGCGGGCATCCCTTATTGCTTTGTCACCAACAATGCCGAAAAACCGGCCGCAGCCTTTGCCGACAAGATCGGTAAATTGGGGATTGCCTGCACGCCCGAACAGGTTGTGACCTCCGGTGACGTGGCGCTCGACTTTCTTGAGGCAAAGTACGAGAAAGGCAGCGGCATCTACGTCATCGGCACACAAGCCTTTAAGGCTAGCGTCGCTGATCGCGGTTTTGCTCTGGTGGAAAACCATGCCGCCGCCGTCCTTGTCGCGCTTGATCGCAGCTTCAACTATGCAATGATGAAGATTGCGCTCGGCAACATTCTAGGCGGCGCTGACCTTGTCGGCACCAATCCTGATCGCATCCGGCCCTTGGCCGATGGTTTCGAACCTGGCGCCGGCGCCATCACCGCGTCGATCGCCGCTGCCTCCGGGGCCACGCCGATCTTTCTGGGCAAGCCCGATCCGCTCATCATCCACACGGCCTTGAGCCGCCTCGGCGTCAGCGCAGCAGATGCGATCATGTTGGGTGACAAGCTCGATACCGACATTCTGGCGGCGCAAAGGGCCGGGGTGACCTCGATCTTGGTGGAAACCGGCGTCCCGCTGGATGCGGCAGGCACGATAGTCCCGCAATACATGCTCGAGTCTCTTCGAGACTGACTCTGTGAGGTTGTTGGGGGATGGAGCATCGCCCGTAACCTCGAGCCTTGATGTGCTCGCAAAGTGAGCGTTCAGCGAATTAACCGTTGACAAAGACACAGTTCGCGGTAACGTTCCCATGCTGTCTTGAGCCCGAATGGGCCGGCGCAGGGAAGGGCCATGGGACAAAGCCGCAATCGCCGGCCGACCATTATCGATGTTGCCGAGCGGGCCGGGGTGAGCAAGAGCACCGCGGCGCGGGCGCTGGCGGGTTCATCCAATATTTCTGAGGAAACGCGGGAGCG
>CAKTFF010000611.1 GCA_934553185.1 uncultured Devosia sp. | reverse complement strand
AAAACCAAGACGGATACCGCGGGTATCGGCCGTGCCGGGCTGGTTCATCGACTCGATGCCGATCGCAGCGGTGGGATAGTCCTGCGCCTGGCCGCCGGCTTCGATGGCATCAAGCACGTCATTGGTGACCGGTACATAGCCCGTCGCCTTGGTAAAGAACATCTGCTGTTCAGGCTGACGAAGGAAATCGAGGAAGGCGCCGGCAGCAGCCAGCTCGGCTTCGTCATGGCCTTTCATGACATAGATGGAGGCACCGCCAACGAACGTGTTGTGACGCTCGTAGGCCTCGTACATCGGCGCTAGGCCGAGCCCAAGCTCATACTTGTCGCCAAATGCCTTGGCTGCACCGGTATAAGAGCCCGAAGAATTCTCCATCATGGCGCATTCGCCAGTGTTGAAAGCAGCTGTGTAGTCGCCAGCGGTGGTATCCGTATCGAGCTTGACCAAACCTTCGGCGCGCCAGTCGACAAGGTTCTGCAGGTGTTCGGCGAGGAAAGTGGTGTTGAGAACATATTCGGCGTCGAGGCCGCCGAAGCCATTGCCGTTGGATGCCAAGGGAAGACCATGACGGGCGGAGAACTGCTCCACCATGTTCCAGCCGTTGTTGGTGTTGACCACATAGGGGCAGGCGTGGCCGGCAGCCTTGAGCTTTTCAGCGGCAGCGATGATTTCTTCCCATGTTCCGGGCATGGTTTCGACACCGGCTTCGTTGAGCTGGGTCATGTTCGCGTAGAACAGAAGCGTCGAGGAATTATAGGGCTGCGCGAAGATCCGGCCGTCGGAGGTTTCGTAGTAGGAGCGCGCGCCGGCAATGTAGTTCGACCAATCGACCTCGGGCAGGATTTCTTCCACCGGCACCACCGCGTCGGAGAGCATGAGATCGAGCGTGCCCGCGTCGAAGAACTGGATCAGCACGGGAGCATTGCCGGTGCGGTAGGCAGCGATCGCCTTTTGCATGCCCACTTCATAGGTACCCGAACCGACGCAGGTGACCTGGTGCTCGAACTGGCTGGCGTTGAAGTCCTGGCACTGCGCCTGGATTGCCTCTTCGATCACGCCCGTATTGCCGTACCAGAATTCGATGTCTGCAGCCTGAGCTGCGCCGGCCCAGCCGGAAAGCGCGGCGACAGCCGCAAAAAGGGACGTTCTCATCATCTGTCTTCGCCTGTTGGATGGGGGCCAGCAGCATTGCTCGGCGGCAGCTTGTTACACTTAGCATGTGACAATGAGGTGAAGTTGATGTGACGCTTAGGCTTCCCTTTGAGGCGGTAGGTAAGAACATCCTTGTTGTTTCCAAGCGACAATGAGCAAGACTTGTCACACTGGCGTGGTAACGTGAAACAGGGAGAACCGCATGCTCTACGCACCCGAGCCGTTGATTGCCCCTCGTTTCTTGCGCGGCCCGGACGATGGGGTCGTTTCCGCCAATGAGCGGAGTCTCTTGCGCCTCATCTGGCGGCATCCGGGAATGTCCCGGTCCGAACTGACGGCACAATCGGAGCTGACGCAGCAGTCGGTGCACCGCATTCTCGATACGCTGGCCGAGCGGGGCATTGTGTTGCTGGGGGCGCCCAAGCCAGGCCTAGGCAGTGGCCAAC
>CAKTFF010000610.1 GCA_934553185.1 uncultured Devosia sp. | reverse complement strand
AAGCAGCGCTTTGCGCTCCTCTCCTCCAAGGTGGAGGACATGCTCAACACCGTGGTGCGGCAGATCGCGTTCTACACCTTTGAGCGCCGCGTTCACACTGCGCGTCGCGAGGGCGAGCTGACGGCCGAGCAGATCAACGGGATCTGGCTCGATGTGCAGGCAGAATCGCTGGGCGACGCCATCGTTCCCAATGAGGGCTATGAAGTGTTCTGGACCTACATCCCGCACTTCATTCACTCGCCCTTCTATGTCTACGCCTATGCGTTCGGGGACTGTCTTGTGAACTCCCTGTACGCACAGTATGAGAAGGCCGAAGAGGGCTTTGCGGAACGCTATTTCGAGCTACTCAAGGCTGGTGGAAGCAAGCATCATTCCGAGCTGCTGGCGCCGTTCGGGCTTGATGCGCGCGATCCCCAGTTCTGGTCACAAGGCTTGGCTGTTATCGAGCGGCTGATCGACGAGCTGGAAGCAACTTCGCCCTGAGGCAGCCCATGCTGCCTTTGACGACAAGACGAGAAACAAGAGAACCGACATGGCCAACCACCAGCATCCCCCGCTCCAGCAAGAATCGGCGATGGACTACGCCGCGCATCAAGCGACCTATAATGGCTTTGTCCGCCTGCTGAAGTGGTCGACCATCGGCTTGGCGATCCTGGTCGTCGTCCTCTACTTCCTCGTGCAGCCGTAAGCGCACGGCAATTCTGCTTCCCGTTCAGTAATGCGGCGGCGGCTGTTCGTTGGCCGGGTCAAGGATATAGCTGCCTGAGCGCACCTGTTCCTCCATGGCCTCCAGTCGCCGGCGCAATTGCTCCATCAGCGTCCATTGTTCGGTGATGGTGGCGTTGAGGTCTTCGATGGTCTGGTCCTGAAAAGCGATGCGGCTTTCCAGGGCTTCGAGGCGTTCATCGGTCGTGCTCATGCGGCGGCTCCAGCTTGAGAGGGCCTTATAGAGGTCCGGTGCTCCCGCACAATGGCGCTCGATAGAGCCGGTCTCAACTGCGGTGAACCAGATTATTCGTGTTCTCTATTTAATCGCTGGATTGTGCATGCTGGCGCTGGCCGTGCTCGGCGCCATTCTGCCGTTGATGCCCTCCACCATCTTCGTCATTCTGGCAGCCTGGTGTTTCGGCCGATCCTCCAAGCGGGTGGAGGCCTGGCTCCTCCGCCATCGGCTGTTCGGCCCCGCACTGATTGCCTGGCGGCAGAATGGCGCCATTTCGCGCAAGGGCAAGATCCTGGCGTGCTGCGGAATGGCCGTCGGCTTTCTCCTGTTCTGGATCAACGCGCATCCTCAGCTTTGGCTGGGTCTGCTGGTTGCCCTCGTCCTCCTCTTGTGCGCCGCCTTTGTTGTGAGCAGACCTGAGCCTTTTGGTCGCAAATAGGCGCTGTTCTGCAGTGCAGAACGCCGTCACATCACAAGCGTGTGTTGACGTTTGCGGAACCGCTTTGCAGTTCCGGCCATTGGTCTGGCAGCGACAACGCGAAGTGCAGGTGCCAAAGTGGCCGTAGTCAATACAAACGCTGCCTACCAGGATTTCTCCCTCGACTTGGGTCGCAGTGAGTTTCCGGCCCTGTTCTTCGCCGCTGCTCTGCCAGTAC
>CAKTFF010000609.1 GCA_934553185.1 uncultured Devosia sp. | reverse complement strand
AGGCCATAGGCGGCGATCATGAAGGCGATGACAAGCACTGCGGCAATGACGCCCGCCGTGAGGCCATTGCGGATAGAATCGGCGCCAAGGCTTGCGTCTACGGTGCGTTCTTCAACCACGTCGAGCGAAGCCGGCAGCGCGCCGGCGCGCAGGAGCACGGCGAGGTCGTTCGCCGTCGCGGTGGTGAAGCTGCCGCTGATCTGGCCCGAGCCGCCGGTGATGGCTGACTGGATCACCGGGGCGGTGATGACCTGATCGTCGAGGACGATGGCAAAGCGCTGGCCGACATTGGCGCTGGTGATCTGCCCGAAGGTGATCGCGCCGCGCGTGTCGAAGCGGAAGCTGACCACGGGCTGGGCCTGCTGCTGGTCATAGCTGGGCTGAGCATCGACCAGCGACTCGCCGCCAAGCGCCACGTCTTCGTAGAGCAGCTCGTCCGTGCCGTCCTGCGAAGGCAGGATCATGGTGCCGGCCGGCAGGCCCTGGGCTTCGGCTTGGGCGGCGGTCAGGCCGGGATAGACCATGTGGAAGGTGAGGCGCGCGGTGCGCGAGATGATGTCCTTGAGGCGCTGCGAATCGCCAAAACCTGGGACCTGCACGAGCACGCGGTTGGTGCCCTGGCGCTGAATGGAGGGTTCGGTTGTGCCAAGCTCGTCGACGCGCTTGCGGATCACTTCGATCGACTGCGCCACGAGGGCGGAGGTGCGCTCGGTAACGCCTTCAGGGGTCAGCGAAACGGTCAACTTGCCATCGGCTGTTTCGCCAAAGGCCAGCTCGTTGACGCCGCCAACGGCGAGAAGCGAGTTGCTGATGGTGTTCTGCAGGGCGGCGATCGCCGTCCGTGCCGCTTCGAGCTGGGCCGGATCGGTCAGCTCAACCGTCAGGGTCTGGGTGGCCTCATCGGTGGTGATCAGGTTGCCGATGCCGTTGTCGTTGGCCAACGTGTTGCGGACGTCGCGCCGCAGTGACTGGAGGCGTTCCCCGACAATGCCATCTTCATTGACCTGCAGCAGCAAGTGCGAACCGCCCTGCAGATCGAGCCCCAGCACCACGGTTTGGCGCGGCAGGAAGCTGGGCCAGGCGTCGCGCACATTTTGCGGCAGGAAGCTGGGGATGGTGAACAAGATGCCCAGCACGGCAACAATGGCGATGATGGCGGTACGGATCGGAGAAGACTGCATGAACCACGTCCTGAAAGCAGAAAACCGGAGCCCTTGGGCTCCGGCATCGGTCGGCTGCTGCCTTTAGGCAGGCTTATTGTCGTTGACGGGCTCACCCTTGGAGCGGACATCGGCAACCATGGCGCGCACCAGCTTCACCTTGACGCCCGTGGCGATCTCGACCTCGAGGTCCTCGCCATCCACGGCCTTTGTCACCTTACCGACAATGCCGCCAGTGGTCACAACCGTATCGCCGCGCTTGATCGCCGCCAGCATGGCCTGCTGCGCCTTGAGACGCTTTTGCTGCGGGCGGAAGATCAGGAACCAGAAGATCACCACCAGCAACAGGATCGGCATCAGCTGAACGAAGATGTCGGCCATACCTCCGGCAGGTGCTACACCGGTTGCCTGGGCATAAGCGGGCGTTACGAACATAAGGCGAG
>CAKTFF010000608.1 GCA_934553185.1 uncultured Devosia sp. | reverse complement strand
ATCCCGCGCGAACCCGGCACATTGTGCGCCCGCGGCATGCTGCTGACCGACCTCAGCTCGGACTATGTGCGCAGCTTTTTCGCCGACTCCACCGCCGCCAATTGGGGTGAGGTCTTGAAACTGTTCGAGGCGATGGCGGCCGACGGGGCAAGCTGGCTCGACCGCGAAGAGGTGCCGCAAGATCGCCGCCGCTTCAAGCGGGTGCTCGATGCGCGCTATCGCGGGCAGAATTTCGAGGTCAAGGTGGATTGCGATGGCCTGGGTCCCGATGACCTGGCGGCGCTCGAGGAGCGGTTCCACGCCGCCCACGTCAAGGAATATGGCTACGACATCCGCCACCGCGCCATCCAGTTCGTGTCAGCGCGCCTGCAGGCCATTGGCGACGTACCCAAGGCGCCCCAGGCCGAGGTGGCTGGTGGCGCAAGCCTTGCGGGCGCCCGCACCGGATCGCGCCCGGTTTATTTCGACAAGCAGCACGGCTGGGTCGATACGCCGATCTATCGCCGTGGCGATCTGCCGCCCGAGACCGATATCGCTGGTCCCGCCATCATCAATGAAATGAGCGCCACCTCCCTTGTTCTGCCCGGACAAACGGTGCGCGCGGATCGCTGGGGCAACCTGATCGTGAGCACCATTCAATGACCACAGACACCATTGCCGATGCCATTCAGATGGAGGTGTTTTCCAACCGCCTCCTCGCCATCGCCGAGGACATGGGCTCGATCCTGATCCGCTCCTCGTTTTCCTCCAACATCAAGGAGCGGCGCGACTGCTCGACGGCCTTGTTTGACGCGCAGGGGCGGCTGATCACCCAAGCGGATCATATCCCGATCCACCTGGGGGCCATGATCGGCGCGGTGGAAGCCATGCTCAAGCGCTATCCGCTCGACAGCATGCAGCCGGGCGACGCCTATATCGCCAACGATCCCTATTTGGCGGGGGGCAGCCACCTGCCCGATATTTCCATCATCACCCCCGTGCACCAGGACGGAAAGGTCCGCTTCTTTTGCGGCAACATCGCCCACCATGCCGATGTGGGCGGCAAGACGCCGGGTTCGACCTCGGGCACGTCGCGCTCGATCTTTGAGGAAGGCATTCGCCTGCCCATTATCCGCATCGCGCGCAGCGGGGAGATCGACGAGGACCTGCTGGAGCTGATCGCGCACAATACGCGCGACCCGGAAGAGCGGCTGCTCGATCTGCGCACCCAGATCGGCACCAATGTGCGCGGCGGCGCCATGCTGGTGCAACTGATCGAGCGCATGGGCTGGCCGGCGGTGGAGCAGGCGGTCGAGGACATTCTGACCTATACGCGCCGGCGCCTGCGCAACCGCGTGGCCGCCTTGCCCGATGGGGTATATCGCTTCGAGCGGGCGATGGACGATGACGGCTTTCCCGGCGAGCCGGTGCCGATCGTGTGCACCGCAACCATTGCCGGAGACACATTGTCCTTTGCATTCGATGGGTCGGGGCCGCAGGCGCGCGGCGCCATCAACCTGCCCGACAGCGCGCTCAAGGCCTCGATCTATTATTGCGTCAAGGCCGTGCTCGATCCGGGGCTGATGCCCAATCAGGGGATCATCGACCCCATCACCATCACGGCGCC
>CAKTFF010000607.1 GCA_934553185.1 uncultured Devosia sp. | reverse complement strand
CGCTCGTAATTGGCGGCTTCGGGGTGATCGCTGGCCAGCTCGCCGGCAAAGTAGCCGTGGATGTTTTCCTCGGCCATGATGTAGGTGCCCCAGGGCGTGACGCCGCCGGCGCAATTGTTGATGGTGCCGAACACCTTGGTGCCGGAAGGATCGGCCTTGGTCTGGAGGCGCTTGTGGCCTGCTGCCGGACCGGTCAGCGCCATTTCGGTGTTGACGGTGATCCGGCGGTTCATTGCGCCGTCCTTGACCACTTCCCACTTTCCGCCCGTCTTGCGGATCTCGACGATGGTGCCGCCATGGGCGGCCATCTCGACATCGACCTGCTCCTTGGTGAGCGGGTTCATGGTGATTTCGCCATCGACCACAGTGACGAGGCCGGGGAACATCAGGTGAGGGTTGGTGTATTCGTGGTTGACCACAAGCAGACCATGTTCGGACGAGCCCTCGAGCGGGATGAAGCCGACATAGTCGTTGTTGTAGCCGAATTGCTTTTCCTGGGCGGCAGCGCTCTGCGCGGTGGGATCAAATTCGGGCGCATCGGCGAACAGGGCATCACCCCAGCGCAGCAGGATATCGGCGTCATAGCCTTCGGCGACGTGGTGGTTTTCGTCGATGCCGGCTTCCACTTCGGTGAAGGAGAAGGCCGAGCCGACTTCCTGGGCGCGGGCAGGGCGGGCGCTCAAGAGAGCCAGGGGGCTGACGGTTGCGGCAATGGCGGAAACGGCAAGCGAGCCGGCGAGGAAACCGCGGCGTGAAAAGCGCGCGCTGATGAGCTCGCCCATTGTGGGATTGGAGGTGGTGTTGCGCGGATCGGCATCGGCAGCCTCGAGCTGCGAGGTTTTGAAAACCGGCGTCTGATCATTCATCGGAAAAGCCCCTTCAACGGCATAAGCGAAGGTTCCAGTTTGGAACTGTTCTGATCTGTAGGGGGGCTTCTTGAAGCCTAGATGACAGTTGGCGGCGTTAATGGGGGAACTGCCTTGCCCATTGACCGGTTAGATCGCCAGCACAGGCAGGAGCCCCGCATCATGAGCGAACAATTCCGGATCAATCGACGCGACATGCTCAAGATGGGCAGCGTTGGTGCAGCGGGCCTTGTGGTCAGCGCACCCGTGCTCGCGCAAACAGGCGACTACCTGCCGCCAAGCCCCGTTGATATCGGCCGTGTCGAGGATGGCAAGGTGGTGTTCGATCCCTGGCGTGCGCCTGCCGATGCACCATCGCAGCCGCCTCCGGCGCCGTTGCCACCCGATGAGCGGGTGGGATTTGCCCTGGTCGGGCTGGGCCGGCTAACGCTTGAAGAACTGCTGCCCGCCTTTGCCGAATGCAAGAAGGCCAAGGTGACCGCTTTGGTGTCGGGCACGCCAGAAAAGCTTGAGGCCGTGGCCAAGCAATACGGCATCGCGCCCGAAAACTGCTACAGCTACGACACTTTCGACCAAATCGCCGACAACGACGCCATCCAGGCGGTGTATGTGGTGCTGCCCAACAGCATGCACCGCGAATATACCGAGCGCGCGGCGCGGGCGGGCAAGCATGTGCTGTGCGAAAAGCCCATGTCGGTCAGCTCCGCCGATGCGCAAGCCATGGTGGATGCCTGCGAGGAGGC
>CAKTFF010000606.1 GCA_934553185.1 uncultured Devosia sp. | reverse complement strand
GTTGGCTTCTGGCTGAGCTTGGTGCCTCGATCTGGCTATCGACCCGAGGGTTGCTCGTGCATCAGCCTGGCAGGGCTGACGGCACGCCGGTGGGGATCAGCCTAGCGAGCTTGCGCAGGTTCTGGGCGGCAGCGGCGAGGTGGAACTCGTCACGAGCACCACAGGGACCTCGTAGCCGCAGCCGGTCCAGCCGCAGGATGCGCTTGAGGTGGGCAAACAGCATCTCGACCTTCTTCCGCTGCCGCCGGGAGGTCGCGTAGGCCTCGGTTTTGGCAATCTCGCGGGCCAAGTCGCGTGCGCCCTCGTGGATGGAGCGCGATACCCTGCGATGCGGGTCCTTGGGACAGCAGCTTTGTTTCATCGGGCAGGCGGCACAGTCATAGGTGGACGACCAGTACAGGATCTGCTCGTCGTCCGTGACCCGCCCCCGGGTGCTCAGCATGTTGCCGGCCGGGCAGAAGTACACGTCGCCCTCGCGATCGTAGCGGAAGTCCTCGCGCGAGAAGGTGCCGTCCTTGCGGGTCGACTTGTCGAACACCGGGATGTGCGGCTCGATGCCCTGCTCGTGCACCAGCCAGCCCAGCATGGCCGCCGACCCGTAGCCGGTGTCGGCGATCAGCCGTTCGGGCCACAAACCGAACGTTTCTGCCGTGCGGGTCAGCATGGTCTGCGCAGCGCCCACCTCGGCCTGCCGCACCGCGGTGGTGGCCTCGACGTCGACGATGACGGCGTGCTCGACGTCGATCAGATAGTTGTCGCAGTAGGCGTAGCAGGCCGGGCCGCCAGTGGCGGCGGTCCAACGGGCAGCCGGGTCGGTCGGCGAGATGAACTTGGGTTCGACCTCGGTGGCGGCGCCGAAGGCTGCATCGTCCAGCACCGCCAGGTACTCGCTCACCGCCCGGCTGGCCTTTGCGGGATCCAGCTCGTCCTGGCTGATCACGCCTTTCTGCCGGTGCGCGTCGGCCCGGATCAGGCTGGCGTCCACCGCGAAGCCCTCGCCGCCGACGATGCCCTCGGCCATGCAGCGCCGCACGGTGGCCTCGAACAGCTGCCGCAGCAGATCGCTGTCGCGAAAGCGGCCGTGCCGGTTCTTGGAGAAGGTGGAGTGGTCGGGCACGGCGCCATCCAGGCCGAGGCGGCAGAACCAGCGGTAGGCCATGTTGAGATGCACTTCCTCGCACAGCCTGCGCTCGGAGCGGATGCCGCAGCAGTAGCCCACCAGCAGCACGCGGATCGTCAACTCGGGGTCGATCGAGGGGCGGCCGATGGCGCTGTAGAAAGGCTTGAGGTGCTGGCGGATGCTGCTCAGCTCGACGAAGCGATCGATGCGGCGCAGCAGGTGATCGGCAGGCACGTGCTCCTCCAGGCTGAAGCCGTAGAACAGCGCCTCCTGCCGGACCGGCCGCTCGCCCATCATCGCCACGCTCTCCGCCGTCCGGAGAACTGAATCAGGCCTGACGCCCAGTCTCAACCGACTTTTTCAACATCATCCACCCTTTGCGGACCTCCACCTCGATCTGCCAAGTTTGACGTCGCCTCTCCAGGCGGAAGCCCGCCGGGCCGCGCCCACCCGGGATCTTCCCGGTTGCCCGAGTTAGCCAGGGTGACGGC
>CAKTFF010000605.1 GCA_934553185.1 uncultured Devosia sp. | reverse complement strand
ATTCCGTTCTGAGGGAAGCGCAAAGGGCAGGGTCGAAAACCTTGCCCTTCTTGTTTTCGGCGCCGCTCAGCGGCGGGAAAGTTCGATCACCGGAATTACCGCACGCGTGGTCTTTTCCTTGTAGTCGGCGAACTGGGGAAAAAGGCTGGCCATGCGCTCATAGGTGCTGTCCCGCTCTTCCCCCTCCAGCACGCGCGCCTGAACCGGCACTCGCTCGATGCGTGTGCCATCGCCCACCGAAATCTCGGCGTCGGGGTTGGCCAGGAGGTTGTGGAACCAGGCAGGGTCCTTGGGGCCACCGGCATAGGACGCAAAGATGAACCAGGGGCTGTCGCCCTCCTGGAGGAACATCAGCGGCTGCGTGCGCTCAAGCCCGGTCTTGGCGCCCGTCGCATGCAGAAGCAAAACGGGGGCATGGGCAAAATATCCGCCCGGCTTGCCATTGGTCGCGTTGAAGTCGGCGATCACCTGATCGTTGAAACTGCTCATCCTTGGCGAACTCCCGTTTGAACATTGGCGTGGTGTGCCGGCGCATGTCTGAGCCGGATTATAGAAGCAGCAGTTAAGCCGCGCCACAGCGACGAACCCCATGTGCGACGGGGTGCAGCGGCCCTGCGCCGGTGAACGCAGGGCCAAGCTGTTACGCCTGCAAGGCGCTGCGATTTTCTCCAAGAAAATCAGCCAGTGCCTGCGGCTTGCGGCCCGAGAAGCGCTCAACAACATCGGTGGTGACCGCATGAAAGCCCGCAGCGGCATCAAGGTCAAAGGCAACGAGGAGGCTGGCCATGAAGGTCGGCACGCCCGCCGCCTGCAGGCCGCCCAGCAGCTGCTCGCCGGACAGGCCGACCCGCGTCACCGTCTTGCCCGTAAGGCTCGTGTAAAGCGCCGCGACCTCTTCCTGGGTGACGGGCGCCGGGCCGGTCACGTCGAAAATGGTCTGCCCCGTGGCCGAAAGGAGCGCCCCCGCGGCGGTGCGGGCGGTGTCGGCACGCGTCACATAATTGCGGCCTTGGCCGTTCGTCGCGTCAAACAACTGGCCGGATGCCAGCGCCGAGCCGGCGCCGAACACCGTCATGTCGCTATAGATGTGATTGCGCAGAATGGTGAAGTCGAGCCCTGATGCGGCAATGGCCTGCTCGGTCCAGAAGTGGTCGGCAATGCCACCGGCATCACTGTTGGGCCGCGCATTGGGCGCTGAGGTATAGGCTAGATAACCCACGCCCGCCGCCTTGGCCGCAGCGACCGCTGCCCGTTGCTGTTCGGTCCGGTTGGGGGCAACCGTGCTGATGATCAGCGCCCGGTCCACGCCGGCAAAGCCTGAAGCAAGGGACGCCGCGTCATCAAAATCGATGCGCCGCACTTCGACGCCCTGTTCCTTGAGCTCTGCCAACTGTGCAGGGTCGCGCGTACCGGCAACCACGCGCGTCGCGCCGCGCGCCACGAGCTCGGCGACGGCCAGCCGGCCGAAATGGCCGGCGGCGCCGGTCACCAGCAGCGTCTTGTCTTTGTATTGCGTCATTGAATAACTCCTCAGGTCACTTGAAGCGAATGCGTATAGAGAGTAGGTATAAAAAAGAGAGTGCTATCTACGCCATGTTCGAAGACGGGAAAAG
>CAKTFF010000604.1 GCA_934553185.1 uncultured Devosia sp. | reverse complement strand
ACATAGGGGCTGGCATTGATGAATGAGCCGTTGGAGCGGTCCAGCGTATAGAAGATGCCGTTGCGGCCAAAGTGCGCCAGAACCTTGCGCTCTTCACCATCAACAGTGGTGTCGAGCAGAAGCTGGCTACCGACTTCGTCATAGTCCATGTAGTCGCCAGGCGTGTACTGAAAGTGCCACTTCAGCTCGCCCGTATCGGCATCAAGCGCGACGGAGGAATTGGAGAAGAGGTTATCGCCAGGACGATACTCGGGATCATACATCGGCACAGGATTGCCGGTGCCCCAATAGATGGTGTTGGTGCCTTCATCATAGGAGCCGGTGACCCAGGCAGCGGCGCCGCCGGTTTTCCAGCAATCGGGGTTGCCGGTTTCTTCGCACAGCCAGGTTTCGCTGCCGGGCTGACCCGGCTCCGGCACCGTGTAGAAGCGCCAGACTTCTTCGCCGGTCGCTGCATCAAGCGCGGCGATCCAGCCGCGGGTCGCCCAGTCGCCATAGCTCTGGCCGACAATGATCTTGTCCTTGACCGCAAGTGGCGCGTTGGTGAAGCCTTCGCCTACTTCTGTGGCGGTCTGCTGATCCCAGACCACGTCGCCGGTCTCATCGTCGAAAGCCATCACGCGGCCATCGTTGAGGGCAACGATGACGAGGTTTTCCCACAACGCAAGCCCCCGGCTGGCTAGGAGGATCGGGCGGTTGGGATCCTTGTCGATACCAGTTTCGCCGACCCAGACGACGTCGCCGCGCTTACCGGATGTTGCGTCGATCTTGTATGGGGTGCCCCATGGATCGACAACATAAAGGAACCCGTCCTTGGCCAAAGGGGTCGCTTCAAAGCCGCCCTGGCCAAAACCGGCGGGTTCGGTGCCGCCCAGTGGAACGGCATAGGCGAGCTTAAGACCTGACACGTTGTCGGGCGTGATCTCATCGAGCGGAGAAAAACGATTGGCATCGTAGGTGCGGTGGACGGTGAGCCAGTTGCCGGCTTCAGCGTCGGAGCCGGCTGCGGCCAGGCGCTCGGCGGTCACCTCGGCCGACATTGCCGGCATGGCGGACAGCAGCACAGCAGCGGCGACGCCGATAATAAGTTTGTTGCGGATCATGTGTTTACCTCTCCCTCAACGCTTCGTGGCGTTTGTCTAGGATGGGTAGGATGACACTCTTGCGGTCCGAATTTTTCCTATCTTGAGTATTGGTATTCGCGAAGTCGTCACTGCTGCTCAGGCGATTTGCACGAGCTCGCTATCCGTCAGGCTCATCTCGGCTGCGTACTCGGTACGGCAGAATTCTGCGATCTGGTAGTAGGCCTGGGCATAGGAGCGCAATGACAGCAGGTGCTTGGGCATGGCGAGAACCATTTGCCGCGACATGCCGTCGATATGCACCATGCGAATGAGCTCCCGGACAGAGTCGGGCAGGTTCGGCAGCAGCGACATGGGACAATGAGCGGTGGCCAAGCCGGCCGCTACCATGTCCACGGCAAGGGGATAGGTGCCGGCCATATAGGTAGGCGCGGCGCCGGGGAGGTTATGGCGGAACCACTCCAACGAGGCGCTTCGCATGCTGAGCTGGGTATCCATATCCACAAAGTGGCGCATCGGCGCTGACAACTC
>CAKTFF010000603.1 GCA_934553185.1 uncultured Devosia sp. | reverse complement strand
ATCGGATCGGTCATGAAACCCATGCTGGTCCCCGCTGGGGGCAGTGTCGAGCATCTCGGGGCTACGGTCACAGAGGGAGGCGTCAACTTTGCCGTTTATTCGGAAGCGGCCACGGCCATCTGGGTGTGCCTGTTCGACGAAGCGGACCGCGAAACCGGTCGCTTCGCGCTGGATGTTCATCGAGATCATGTCTGGGCTGGCCTGATCTCGGGGATCGGACCGGGCGCCCGCTATGGGCTGCGGGCGGACGGACCCTACGATCCCGATCAAGCGCTGTTGTTTGATCCCCACAAATTGCTGGTCGATCCCTATGCCCGGCATCTGGACCGGCCCTTTGTCCGTTCGCCCAAGCTCCGGCTCGAGCGCAGCGCCGCCTTTGACACGGCGCCTTTGGTACCCAAGGCCATCGTCAGCGAACCAGCTGGGGAAGCTCTTCAGCCGCGCAAGAAGGCGCCGGGCCTGTTCTATGAAATGAATGTGCGCGGCTACACGATGCGCCACCCCGGCATAGCCGAGCCGCTGCACGGGACGATCGAGGCGCTGACGACGGCACCGATTATCGAGCACCTCAAGCAGTTGGGTGTCGATACGTTGCAGCTGATGCCCGTTGCTGCCTGGATCGATGAAGGGCATCTGCCGGCTCTGGGGCTGCGCAACGCTTGGGGCTATAACCCGGTCACCTATGCGGCACTCGACCCGCGCCTGGCGCCGGGTGGCCCGAGCGACCTGCGGCAGATGACCGACCTTTACCGCAAGCACGGCATCTCGGTCATTCTTGATGTGGTCTACAATCACACCGGCGAAGGCGATGCCGAGGGGCCGGTGCTGAGCCTCATGGGCCTCGATGCCAGGACCTATTACCGCTATGTCGAGGTCGACGGCAAACAGGTGCTCGTCAACGATACCGGCACCGGCAATACGCTGCGCTGCGACCATCCGGCGGTGCAACGGCTGGTGATCGACACCCTGCGCTATTGGGTCGAGGACATCGGCGTGTCCGGTTTCCGCTTCGATCTCGCCACCGTGCTCGGACGCGAGCCGGGCTTTAATCCCAATGCGCTCATGCTGGAGCGCATCAAGGCTGACCCTGTTTTAAGCAAATGCATCCTAGTCGCCGAGCCTTGGGACCCCGGCCCTGGTGGCTATGCGCTGGGCCAGTTCGGCAAGGAGTTCCGCGAGCACAACGACACTTATCGTGATGACGTGCGCAGCTTCTGGCGCGGCGAAGATGGCAAGATCGGCGCGCTGGCCTCCAAGGTGTCAGGCTCTGCTGAGATCTTCGACTTTGTCGGCCGCAAGCCCAGCCACGGCGTCAACATGCTGGCGGTGCATGACGGTTTCACCCTGCGTGATCTCGTGAGCTATACCGAAAAGCACAACGAGGCCAATGGCGAGAACAACCGGGACGGCCATAGCCACAACGCCTCCTGGAATTGCGGGGTAGAGGGGGGAAGCGAGGATCCCAGCATCATCGCCGCCCGCAAACGCGACGTCCGCGCACTGCTCGGCACGTTGTTTCTGTCTCGCGGCGCGCCGCTGCTGCAGCAGGGCGATGAATTGTTCCGCACCCAGATGGGCAACAACAATGCCTATGCCCAGGACAATGCGCTGACC
>CAKTFF010000602.1 GCA_934553185.1 uncultured Devosia sp. | reverse complement strand
CCATGCGCAGGCGCGCTGCCGCCTCGTCCATCAGGTCGATGGCCTTGTCGGGCAGGAAGCGGTCAGTGATGTAGCGGTTCGACAGGGTTGCCGCCGAGACCAGCGCGGAGTCCGAAATGCGGATGCCGTGATGGAGTTCGTACTTTTCCTTTAAACCGCGCAGGATCGAGATGGTGTCTTCCACCGTCGGCTCGTCCACGAAGACGGGCTGGAAGCGACGGGCCAGGGCTGGATCCTTTTCCACATGCTTGCGATATTCGTCGAGCGTGGTGGCCCCAACGCAATGGAGCTCACCTCGGGCCAAGGCAGGCTTGAGGAGGTTGGAGGCATCCATCGCCCCGTCCGACTTGCCGGCGCCCACAAGCGTGTGCATCTCGTCAATGAACAGGATGATCTGCCCTTCAGCCGCGGTGACCTCGTTGAGGACGCCCTTGAGGCGCTCTTCGAACTCGCCGCGATATTTCGCGCCAGCGATCAGCGCGCCCATGTCGAGCGACAGGAGCGATTTGTTCTTCAGCGATTCGGGCACGTCGCCATTGACGATGCGGATGGCCAGGCCTTCGGCTATGGCAGTCTTGCCGACGCCGGGTTCGCCGATCAGCACGGGATTGTTCTTGGTGCGGCGGGAGAGAACTTGGATCGTGCGGCGGATTTCCTCGTCCCGGCCGATCACCGGGTCGAGCTTGCCCTCGCGCACATCGGCGGTGAGATCGCGCGCATATTTCTTGAGCGCATCATAGCTGTTCTCGGCCGTGGCCGAGTCGGCATTGCGACCCTTGCGGATTTCCTCAATGGCGGCGTTCAGCGTCTGCGGCGTCAGGCCGGCCGAGAGGAGTATCTTGCCGGCGTCGGTATCCTTTTCCACCACCAGCGCCAGAAGAAGGCGTTCAACGGTGACAAAGGAATCGCCGGCCTTCTGCGCGGCGCTTTCAGCCGTATCGAAGACACGCGCCAGTTCGCGGCCGAGATAAAGCTGTCCGGCATCGCCGGAAACGGATGGGATTTTGCCGATCGCCGCTTCAACGCCGGCACGCGCTGCCTTGGGGTCGCCCCCGGCGCGCTCGATCAGGCCATTGGCCATGCCCTGGTCGTCATCGAGCAGGACCTTGAGCAGGTGGATGGGGGCAAACTGCTGGTGCCCGCGGCCCAGAGCCAGCGTCTGCGCGCTCTGGATGAAGCCGCGCGACCGCTCGGTGTATTTTTCGATATTCAAAGCAACTCTCCTGGTTTTCGCCCGCATAAACAGCCCCGAAGGCACCGGACACGCGGCGGAAGCGTCGTTTGATGGAACGCCCGCAAGGCGGCGCTGCTCCATCACGAGAGCATATATGGGGAGGGTTTTCGGCGAGGGAAGAGGCCTGGGCGCAAGGCAGCCGAAAGCGCCGCCTTGGTCGCGGTTGTGAATAGACGGACGGCCCCCGAGACGGCTTTCGCCCCGATGGTTATAGATTTGATGAGACGATTGCCGCCTCGGGGCTGCCGGTTTTTGGAACAGTGCCGGAATCGCGTAGGAAGGTCGCTCGCCTTCCTGCGGCCGGCTCTCGAACCTGAGGAAGACAGCGACGTCCCCTCCCGACACCCTCCGGCCACTGGTCGCTGCAGCGCCGCCGTATCCC
>CAKTFF010000601.1 GCA_934553185.1 uncultured Devosia sp. | reverse complement strand
CCTGAAATGCTGCTGCGCATGGCGCCCAAGCCGCTGATCCTGGCACTGGCCAACCCCAATCCCGAGATCACGCCGGAACTGGCCGTGGCGACGCGGCCCGATGCCATGGTCTGCACGGGGCGCTCGGACTATCCCAACCAGGTCAACAATGTTCTGTGCTTCCCCTTCATCTTCCGTGGCGCGCTTGATGTTGCTGCCACCACGATCAACGAGGAGATGAAGCTGGCGGCGGTGCGCGCCATTGCCAAGCTGGCGCATGAACCGGGGCTCGAAGTGTCGCCCTCCGGCGCCCCGGCCGTGTTCGGCCCCGAGCACATCATCCCCAATCCCTTTGACCAGCGCCTGATACTGCGCATCGCGCCGGCGGTGGCGCGGGCCGCTATGGAATCAGGCGTCGCCAAGAAGCCGATCACCGATTGGCCGGCCTATCTCGATGGGCTGAACCGCTTCGTGTTCCGCTCCGGCCTCGTGATGAAGCCGATCATCGACCGGGCCCAGGGCCGCGACAAGCGCATCGCCTTTGCCGATGGCGAGGACGAGCGCGTGCTGCGCGCCGCCCAGGTTGTGCTCGAGGAGCGCCTGGCGCGGCCCATCCTGATCGGCCGCCCGTCGGTGATCGAGGCCCGCATCGAACGCTTCGGGCTCAACCTGCGCCCCAACACCGACTTTGAGATCATCAACCCCGAAGACGATCCGCGCTATCGCGACTATGTGGCGCTGTTCCATTCCCTCGTCGGCCGCAACGGCGTCACCCCGGACACGGCCCGGCAGGTGGTGCGCACCAACACCACCGTGATCGGCGCACTCGCCGTCAAGCGCGGCGAGGCTGATGCGCTGATTTGCGGGCTGCAGGGCCGCTTCATCAAGCATGTGCGCGACATCCGCTCGGTGATCGGCCTGCAAGATGGCGTCGCCGACGTTTCGGCACTGTCCATGCTGATCATGCCGCGCGGGGCGTTTTTCCTCGCCGATACCTATGTCAACCCGGACCCCACGCCCGACGAAATCGTCGGCATCGCGCTGCAGGCGCGCGATCACCTCAAACGCTTCAACATCGAAGCCAAGGTGGCGCTGCTGAGCTATTCCAACTTCGGCTCGCGCGATGGCGACAGCGCCTTCAAAATGCGCGAAGCCTACAACAAGCTCAAGAGCGTGGCGCCGGACCTGATCGTCGAAGGCGAAATGCAGGGCGACCTGGCGCTCAACCAGGGCCTGCGCGAGCGCTATATTCCCGATAGCATTCTTGGCGGCGAGGCCAACCTGTTGATCTTCCCGAACCTCGACGCGGCAAACCTGTCGATGACGCTGCTCAAGGAAATGAACAACGCCCTGTCGGTCGGTCCCATCCTGATGGGTCCGCGCTCGCCCGCGCATATTCTGGCGCCGTCGACCACCAGCCGCGGCATCGTCAACATGGCCGCCATTGCCGCCACCGAAGCCATCGGAGCCGACCTGTGATCCGCCACACCGTTGTGTTCAGCCTCAAGCATGCACCGGGTTCGGCCGAGGAAACAGCCTTCCTGCGCGCAGCGCTGGTCCTTGCCGCAAACCCGGGTGTGCACAAGTTCGAGCAAATGCGGCAGGTCAGCCCCAAAACCGACTACGCATTCGGCTTCTCGATGGAG
>CAKTFF010000600.1 GCA_934553185.1 uncultured Devosia sp. | reverse complement strand
ACGCGATACTCCAAGGCGGCCATGGCTGGACCGACCTCGTGCGCAAGCACGTGCCGCATAACGAGAAGCTTTATTCCTGGTGGAGCTATCGATCCGCCAATTGGGAACTGGCCAACAAGGGCCGGCGGCTCGACCATATCTGGGCCACTGCCGATGTCGCCGAGCATTGCATCGGCACCGAGATCGTCAAGTCCTATCGCGGCTATGCACCCCAGCCCAGCGACCACGTGCCGGTGATCGCCCGCTTCAGCGGCAACTAGCCGTCGCGCGCCTTGATCCGGCGGCGCAGCGGTTCAAGCGCATTGAGGTAATTGCCGATATCGTTCTCGATCCGGGCCACGGCGCGCTGTGCCAGTTCGGGAGACTGCTGCACCAGCTTCATGAAAGCATGCCGCGGCACAAACAGCGTCTTGCTTTCCGTGGCGCTGGTAATGGTGACGCCCCGCGGCTTGGCGAGGATCATGGCCATGGCCGAAACGACGCTGCCCGGCTCGGAAATGGTGAAAGGCTTGCCGTCCGATGCGCCATCGGGTCTGGCCGTCAGCACCCCTTCGATCAGCACATGCGCACCGCGGGGAACATCGCCGGCCTTATACACCACCGCATCGGGTGTGAACTGCCGGATATCGCCGGCAAAAGCCAGCATGCGCCGTTGCTCGTCATCGCAGATGTCGAAAAATTCGGCCCGAGCCAGCGCTTCAGCCGCGTCGTCCCTGATCATATTGCCAACCCGGCTGCCTTTGCCGCCCAGCCGAAGCAGAGCTTAGGCATCTATAGGGTATTTCGCGCAGCTTTGTACCGGGATTTTGCGCCGACGCAGCCGTCTTTACGGCACCAGGCGATAGCCGCCCTCTTCGGTGACGAGCAGGCGGGCATTGGAAGGATCGCGCTCAATCTTCTGGCGCAACCGATAAATGTGAGTTTCCAACGTATGGGTGGTGACGCGGTTATTGTAGCCCCAGACTTCCTTGAGTAGCACGTCCCGGGTGATGGTTTTGGGACCTTGGCGATAAAGGTATTTGAGGATGGACGTTTCCTTGTCGGTCAGCCGAACCTTGCTGCCGTCATTGGTCTCGAGCACCTTGGCAGAGGGCTGGAAGGAGTATTGCCCAATGGTGAACACCACCCCTTCGCTCTGATCGTGCTGGCGCAACGCGGCGTTGATGCGGGCGAGAAGGACCGGAAAACGGAATGGCTTGGTCAGATAGTCATTGGCGCCAGATTCCAGGCCCTGGATCTGGTCGGCATCACTGTCGTGGCCAGTCAGCATGATAATGGGGCTCTGATACCCCTCGCTGCGCAACACCTTGACCGCCTCGCGGCCGTCCATGTCGGGCAGACCGACATCAAGGATCATCAGGTCGACATTGCTTTCCCGCGTAGCCTTGAGCGCGTCATTGGCGCTGCCGGCCTGAGTAATGTCGAACTCGGGATAGTCCTGAAGCTGATCGAATAGGGTCTGGCGCAGATCGGCGTCGTCGTCCACGAGGAGGATACGTCGCTTGTTCATGGGTCTTCTCCGAACCGTGCATCGACCCATCCGGAGACCGCTCGCGCAATCCGCCCCGTCCGAACAGTCAGTCACATCGCTGTTGTGTGTCGAGCAACGAGAGTGAGCGCGTGGAAGTTGCACCT
>CAKTFF010000599.1 GCA_934553185.1 uncultured Devosia sp. | reverse complement strand
CCCTGGGGCTGGGCGCGATGGCCGACCTGCCGGCGCGCGTGCTGTCGGCGGGGCAGAAGCGGCGCCTGGCGCTGGCCCGGCTGGCGCTGGCACCCGCGGCGCTGTGGCTGCTCGACGAGCCCACGGTGGGACTCGACGCGAGCGCCGTGGCGCGGCTGGAGCCGATGCTGGCGCGGCACCGGAATGCCGGCGGCATCGTGGTGGCGGCGACCCACCTGCCCCTGCCGCTGCGCGACGCCCGCGAACTGGCGCTGTTTGATGCGGAGAGGTCCTGGTCGATCTGGCACGAAGCTCTTTCTCCCGACACTAAATCGGAGCACGCCAGCGGGGCTGCGGAAGGCCTGCATCTGGGCTCCATGGCTGCTTGCCTTGACGTCCTGCAGCGCCGCTATCTCGGCCTCAATATCCGAGGCGATGGCCTTCACCTCATGCCATCGCTGCCCAGCAGCCTCTCCCCTGTTCAGTTCGGCTTCAAGTTTCAAGGCGGGCGCTTTCGCCTCAAGTGCGACGGCAAAAAGCAATGTCTCACTGCCGCTGCAGAAAACCCGAATGGCACAACGGTGTATCATCCCGGTGGGATGACGGACCTCGAACCTGGACAGTCATTGGACCTGAATATCTCAAGCTAAGCAACTCAGAAGGGTCAGCCTTAAGCGCGGAATAGAGGTTGTGGACGGCGGTCGACCATAGCTGCCGTTGTTCATCCCATGTGAGCCAAACCGCAGCATTTTCGCTGAGTGATGATGCCAAGATGCTGGCATTCACCACCGCTTCCGAGAACCTAATTGGACATCGTCGAGCGGTGCGCCCATCCGGTCATTCGTTTTTCGAGCCAAGCCATCAGTGCATACATGGCGATGCCTTCAATCGCGAGCATCAGCAGCCCTGCAAACACCAACGGTACGTTGAAGTTGGATTGAGCCGAGGCCATCATATTGCCTAGCCCGCTGTTGGAAGCGACGGTTTCACTGACAACCGAGCCGACAAAGGCCAGGGTGATCGCCACCTTCAACGACCCGAAGAAGTAGGGCATGGAGCGCGGCACGCCGACTTTGAGCATGATATCAAGCTTTTTAGCACCGAGGGCTCGCAACACATCCTCTGTTTCGGGCTCAATGGTCGCCAAGCCCGTGGCAACATTGACCACGATGGGAAAGAACGAGATCAGGAAAGCCGTGAGCACTGCCGGTACCGTACCAATGCCGAACCAGATCACGAGGATCGGAACCAGCGCCACCTTGGGAATGGCGTTGAACCCGATCATGATTGGGTAGAGGCCGGCATAGATCGACTTCGACCAGCCTATGAAGAGCCCGATCCCCAAGCCGGCGACCACGGCGATCAGGAAGCCCAGCGTCGTCGTGTAGAGCGTTTGCAGCGAATTTTTCCAGATCGGCGACCAGTATTGCACGATCGCCTGGAAGACGCGGGAGGGTGCCGGCAGGATTGTGTGCGGCAAGCCGGATATATGTGCACCCAGCTCCCAGAGAATGAACAGCCCCAGCGTATAGAGAACCGGCGCGAGCCGAAGCCAATTGATGCGGAAGGCTGGCTTTGGAGGCGTCGCGGCGACTGCCGGGTTTTCAGTGACGACGCTCATGCTGCCACCCGTGCGTTGGCGATTTCGCCATGCAGCGCCTGT
>CAKTFF010000598.1 GCA_934553185.1 uncultured Devosia sp. | reverse complement strand
GCTCTACCCTGCACCAGAGCGGCTTTGCCCCATTGATTAGCGCCGCGATCTCTGCCCGCTCATCTTCAAGGCCGTACAGGCCCGCATAGGAGGGCACAGGAAGGCCGAAGGCGTTCAGGATGAGGAATGGTAAGCCCCAGCAATCCACGCCTTCCAGTGACCTGCCCTTCGGCTTATGTGGCAGGCCTAGATATGGCTCTGACCAGTGCATTACGCGAACAGACCCGGAAACCGTTCTCTTGTCATCCGCCCCGCGGGCCAAGGCTCTGACGTGATCGGATCGCGTGAGATGGATAGCGTGATTGCTTCGGCATTGCCTTCTGCCGAAACGAGCCGGAAATTACGAGCCTCAAATTCGATCTTGTTGGGCGACGAAGCCAGCACTACAGCCATGCTCACTGTTGCTCGCAGTGTGGTGGATCGCAACGCTTCAGCGATGCGGTTGTCCACAGCTTCAAGAACAAGCTGCGCCGCAGGAGCAGAGTCCTCGCTATCATCCGGCAGCATGGCCGACATGAGGATGAACAGGAACGCCTCTGCATCATCCTCAGGATCGGCGCCCAACCAGTCCGACCGCGTGCCGTAGCTCAACGGCTGATAGCTGATGCGCTCGGTAGGATCAGTCGATAGCCGAATGATCTGGTTCGTCTCTGGGTGCGTGATCTGCACCAAGACAACCTCGACCTCTTTCGACCCCACGGCATCATGCGCCATGCGGGCATTGAGCGAGAGCTTTCTCATGGCAGGATCACCACGTCGACGGTCAGGCGCCACTCGAGCCCCATGACCACTTCATTGGGCCGGGACTGACCGAAGAGGCAAGGCCAGGTGTCATCGATCAAGATCGGTGTGTCGTCGTCGGTCAGCAAGCGCAGCCCCTCTGCCGTGAGCATTGGCTGGTTCCGCTTGCCCCATCCCGGCATAAGGAACGGCAGCGCGCCATCATCGCATTCCTCATCATGGAAGCGGTGAAAGCGCGCCAGTTGATCATGCGTGAGGTAAAGCGCGATCTGCACCGTCTCAGTAGCCTTTGACGTGCTGCGGCGCACACGCGGCGGTCCTTGCTCCGACCGCGTGACATTGCGGCTCTCTCCCCGCTGCCGCTGGAAGGCATCGGAGAGCGGCTTGGAAAGCTCTGTGGGCCAGGAAGGCATCATCTCTGGATCACCTGCCCAACAGAGCGCGCCGCCTTCTGTGCAGGGCCGGGACGCGAGAGGGTGCTAGCCACGGCGCGGTTCAGCACGATTTCCTGGCGCACCCCGCCCTGCCCGTCATCCACCGTGTTCTCGACCACCTCAACGCCGGCGTTGTTGATGATCTGCGTCTGCACGCTGATTGGCCTGTTCTGGTTGGCGGCCATTGCCATGGACTGTTGGTGATTGAATACCTGAGCGCCGCGAGGCAGGTTGACCAGCTCGGGGCCACGCTCACCGACCCACGATAGTCCGCCGCGCAAGTTGTTGGTGCCGTTGGCATTCGCGCCGATTGCCATGGATGGCCCTGTCAGTCCGGGTACAAAACCCTTAGCCATTGAGCCACCGGAAACGGCGCTAGTCCCGCCGCTGAAATTGAACATGCCAAGCGCAGCGTCGATACCGTTGTTGATGACGTTGTCCAGCCAAGACATGGCGAACTGCTCGAGCTTG
>CAKTFF010000597.1 GCA_934553185.1 uncultured Devosia sp. | reverse complement strand
GGATGGTCACGTCGAGCGCCGTGGTCGGTTCGTCGGCGATCAGCACCTTGGGCTGGCAGGCCAGCGCCATGGCGATCATCACGCGTTGCCGCATGCCGCCCGAAAGCTGGTGGGGATAGCGGTCGAGCATGCTCTGTGCGTCGGCAAGGCGCACCAGCGACAGCAACCGCACGGCCTCTGCCCGCGCAGCGTTGCGGTTGAGGCCGCGATGAAGCGTCAGGACTTCGCAAATCTGGTCCCCGACCGTGTAGACGGGGTTGAGCGAGGTCATCGGCTCCTGAAAGATCATGGCGATGTCGTTGCCGCGCAGACGGCGCATCTGATCGTCACTGGCCTGGGCGAGATCCTGAACGCCGTTGCCGGGATCGAAGCGGATTTCGCCGCCCGCGATCTGCCCGCTGCCATATTCCACCAGGCGCATGATCGAAAGCGACGTCACCGACTTGCCGGAGCCGGACTCGCCCACGATGGCAAGCGTTTCCCCGGCACGAACGCTGAAGGACAGGTTCTCGACAACTCGGTTGGCGCCGAAGTCGACAGACAGGCCCTTGACCTCGAGGATGGGTGCAGCGGAAGCTGCCTGTGCAGAAATGTCCATGCTCATATCGTTGCCGCCGCCCGCGCTGCCTGATCGTAGCATCCCGAAAGATAGCGCAGGATGCTGGCCATGCGCGAAAGCTCCTCCTGGGACGGACCAGAAGAGGTGCCACGCACCAAAAGCTCTTCGCGAATACGGGCATAGCGCGTGCAGAGCTCAACACCGGCCTCGGAAATCCGCACCGTCTTTTCCTTGCCGGCCCGGCCGGTATGCACAAGGCCAGCCGCTTCGAGCTTGCGGATGGCGTAGCTGGCCACATGCGTGTCGCCGATGTCGAGCACGAGGCAAATGTCGGCCAGAGTTTTGGCGCGGTCGCGATGGCGAATGGAGTGGAGGATCAGGATTTCCACCGGCGAAAGTCCCGGCTGTCCCGCTGCCGTCATGCAGCGCACCATCCAGCGCGAGAAAGCGTGAAAGACCTGCGTGACGCCGAACTCCATCTCGGAAAGTCCTGGAGACGAGCCCTGGGCCAGATGCTGCGAAGACACGATGGGGCCAAGGCCGCTTTCCTTCGGCCACTCTTTCGCGGGGGTCAATGTCGTGCGCGGGGCCTTTGTTGAAGCGGTCAAGCTCGCGTTCCATGCCGTTAAGTTCACACGACAGCAACATCATATTGACAATCTGTCAACGTTTTTGCATCTTTTTTCCGCACGCTTCTGCGCGTGCCTCTAATGCGCTCATCCTAGAAGCTTCGTCTTCCCGGTCCATCAGCGCCTTACCTTTGGAGCTGCAATGGCATCTATCGACCTCAACAGCGATTTGGGTGAGGGCTATGGCGCTTGGCGCATGGGCGATGATGCGCAGATGCTCTCGGTGGTCTCGTCCGCCAATGTCGCGTGTGGCTTTCACGCTGGTGATCCCGCCGGTATTTTGCGCACCCTGACGGTGGCGGCGGAGCAGGGCGTCGCCGTCGGTGCTCACGTCTCTTATCCCGATCGCGTTGGATTCGGACGGCGCAACATGGATGTGGCCAGCGACGAGCTCGTTGCCGACGTGATCTACCAGATCGGAGCTCTGGCCGGTCTTGCGGCTGCCGCAGGCACTGAGG
>CAKTFF010000596.1 GCA_934553185.1 uncultured Devosia sp. | reverse complement strand
CCTTGGAGCGGTTGGATGAGCCTGTTGGCCGTTCGGACGCCGACTTTGATCGGTTGACGCGGATGGCGGCGCGGCTTTTGGAGGCTGATGTCGCTCTTCTTACGCTTGTCGGTAGGGATCGACACTGGACCCGATCTTCATTGGGGCTTGAGGCAGGAGAGAGCTCTCCGTTCGATCTTTCGTTTTGCGCGCATACCATTGCTCTTCCCAAGGAAGCTGGGCCTCTCGTCGTCCTGGATACAAAGCAGGATGAACGGTTTCGCAATGCCCCCATGGTTGTTGGAACGCCGCACATCCGGTTCCATGTTGGGGCTGCCATTGAAATAGCAGGTCAGCGTGTCGGCGCATTGTGCGTGGGGAGCCAGGACGCGCGGGAAAATGTATCACCCGAGGCGCTCGAGCAATTAGAGGACATTGCCAAGCTGGCTTCCAGCTTTTTCACTCTCAAGGAAGAAGCTAGGCTGCGTGTTCAAACCGCCGCTGCCTTGATGCAAGAAGAGTGGCGCCATGCGTTGACCCTTGAAGCTGGCAAGGTTGGCAGCTGGCTGTGGGACATGGCTGCTGGTGAGCTGATCTGCAACGATATCTTCCGTGAAATGTTCGGTTTGCCCGAAACGGGTCCGATCACGACCAGCCAGATCAAGGACGCCGTTCTGCCGGCCGACCAGGACAAGGTGCGGGCCGTTAAAACGAGCCTCAATGAAGGTCTGGATTATAACGCCGAAGTTCGGACAGCGCGGACCGGCCGCTGGTTGTCCATTCGTGGACGGGTCTATCAACGCGACGCCGCAGGTGACCCCATCATCATGATGGGCGCCAGCATCGATATCACCGAGAGCAAACAGACCGCCGAGCAAACCCGGCTCTTGCTGCGGGAACTTAATCATCGGGTGAAGAACACCCTTGCCATGATCCAATCGGTTGCGCGGCAAACCATCCGCCAGAATCCCGACCCAAGGGCCTTCATCGATACCTTCACGGGGCGCCTACGCACTATTTCCGAAGCGCATGTATTGCTGGCGGATAGGGACTGGTCGTTTGTGCAACTCTACGAGGTGATTGCCGCGCAATTTGGCCCCCATTTCCTCACCGCGCCGAACAGGGCAGAGATCGGCGGCGAGGATGTCGCTCTCCCTGCAGATCACGCTTTGGGCCTAGGGTTGATCCTGCATGAATTAACCACCAATGCGCATCGGCATGGCGCATGGTCGACCGAAAAGGGCGTGGTGCAGCTTCATTGGGCGGTTGAGCAAGAGCCCGTGCGAGGCTTGCGCCTCCATTGGTGTGAACGCGGTGGTCCTGCTGTTTCCAAGCATATCGAATATGGGCTGGGCGCCCGCTTGATCGAACGCAGTCTTGCCAAGGTGCTCGACAGCGACGTCCAGCTCAGCTTCTCTCCCGAAGGCGTAGAAGCCAAGATTTGGATGCCGCTGCCGCCGGTATGATGCGGTTACTGCCGGCCACGCCGAGTGAGGAAGAAGGCTGTTGCGAGTGCTGCGGGCAAAGCGATTGTCCGCAGGACAGGCGATTTCAGCAAGGTGGGCACGGCGGGCAGGGCGGTTATCGCAGCAGTTGTGACGAACGCTCCCGCTTCGCTGGACCGGCGGGTTTCAGCCGTTATACGACGGCGTCGAGCTTGGCTGATCC
>CAKTFF010000595.1 GCA_934553185.1 uncultured Devosia sp. | reverse complement strand
AAACTGGTGCTGCCGGACAGGATTGAACTGTCGGCCTCCCCCTTACCAAGGGGGTGCTCTACCACTGAGCTACGGCAGCATCTGGTCGCGGAGCCTTGCCCGGCGCGACGGGGGCTCCTTTGCCATAGCGCCAATCTCGACGCAAGGCCAAAAAGCGCCTAAGAGCCCCACCATCGGCAACACAATCTCCCTCAGGCCCATGAGCAAATCCGAACAGGCGGCGCAAAAAGAGCAAAGATTGGCCGCAAAGCTCCGGGAGAACCTTCGCCGTCGCAAGAACCAGATCAAGGCCCGGCTCAATTCCGAAGAGCAATCCCCCGGCGAGCCCAGCGACCCCCAGGCCGATACGGTTAATAAGCCGTAAACCAGTTTGGGGCGATGATGCCGAAAACCGGTTCCGTGCATTGCACGGCGCCACCCATCGAGAACGGCGAGTCTGGCTTACGTGGCAACGAGGACTTGGCCTACCTCCATTCCCAGGTAGAAGGGCAGCAATGCCCGCCATTTAAGGACACGACAATTGGACCGTATTCGTTTGATCGGTGGCAATGAGCTCAACGGCACCATTCCTATTTCCGGCGCCAAGAACGCCGCTTTGCCGCTGATGATCGCCTCCCTGCTGACCGACGAGCCGCTGGTGCTCCAGAACGTGCCGCGCCTTGCCGACGTCAAGCAGCTCGAACGCATCCTCGAAAACCACGGCGTCGACATCGCCGTCCATGGCCGTCGCCGCGGCGAAGACGAGGGCGTCGGCCAGCGCATGACCTTTCATGCCGCCGATATCGTCGACACCACCGCGCCCTATGATCTGGTCAGCAAGATGCGCGCCTCCTTCTGGGTCATCGGCCCCTTGCTGGCGCGGTGCCACGAGGCCCGCGTTTCCTTGCCCGGCGGCTGCGCCATCGGCACGCGGCCGGTCGACCTCTTCCTGTTCGGCCTCAAGGCGCTCGGCGCCGAGATCGACATCGACGATGGCTATGTGGTTGCCCGCGCTCCCAAGGGCGGGCTGGTGGGCGCACACATCACCTTTCCCAAGGTTTCGGTCGGCGCCACCCACACCATCCTGATGGCGGCAACGCTCGCCAAGGGCACCACCACCATCGACAATGCCGCCCAGGAACCCGAAATCACCAATGTCGCCGAGTGCCTCGTGGCCATGGGGGCCAAGATCTCGGGCATCGGCACGCGCACCCTGGTGATCGAAGGCGTCGAGCGGCTCCACGGCGCCACGGTTGACGTCATCCCCGACCGCATCGAAACCGGCACCTTTGCCATGGCCGCCGCCATGACGGGCGGCAATGTCCTGCTCAAGGGCGCCCGTGTCGAGCATCTGCGCGCCGCCTTAGACGTCCTGAGCCGCACCGGCGCCGAACTCACCGAAGAAGCCGATGGCCTCCGCGTTCACCGCAACGGCAATGGCATTCTGGCCGTCGATGTCGACACCGACCCGTTCCCCGGTTTCCCCACCGATCTTCAGGCCCAGTTCATGGCGCTGATGACCATGGCCAATGGCACCAGCCAGATCCGCGAAACCATTTTCGAAAACCGCTACATGCATGTCGCCGAACTCGCGCGCTTCGGCGCCGACATTTCGGTGGATGGACAGGTCGCCACCATCCATGGCAAGCCCCAGCTCAAGGGCGCCCAGGTCATGGC
>CAKTFF010000594.1 GCA_934553185.1 uncultured Devosia sp. | reverse complement strand
GAAGTCGATCCGCAATGGAACATCATCATGACCGCCGTCGTGCTGGCCATGCTGCCCCCCGTCCTCATCGTCATTCTTATGCAGCGCCTGTTCGTCAAAGGCCTGATCGACACGGAGAAATAAAGCCATGGCCACCATCGGTCTCCAAGGCGTCAAGAAAACCTATCCGGGCGGTCAGCAGGTCGTTCACGGCATCGATCTCGATATCGCCGACGGCGAGCTGGTCGTGCTGGTCGGCCCCTCCGGCTGCGGCAAGTCCACCCTGCTGCGCATGATTGCCGGGCTCGAAACCATTACCGAAGGCACTATCGCCATCGACGGCGCGGAGGTGAACCGCAAGGAACCCGCCGAGCGCGACATTGCCATGGTGTTCCAGAACTACGCGCTCTACCCCCACATGAGCGTGCGGCAGAACCTTGAATATGGTCTCAAGAACCGCCGCACCCCACGCGACGAAATCGACCGCCGCGTTGCCGAAGCGGCCCGCGTTCTCGAGATCACGCCCTTCCTCGACCGCAAGCCGCGTCAGCTGTCCGGCGGACAGCGGCAGCGCGTCGCCATGGGCCGGGCCATCGTGCGCCAGCCCAAGGCTTTCCTGTTCGACGAACCCCTGAGCAATCTCGACGCCAAGCTGCGCGGCCAGATGCGCATCGAAATCCGCCGCCTCCAGCGCGCCCTGCGCACCACCAGCGTTTATGTAACCCACGATCAGCTTGAAGCCATGACCTTGGCCGATCGGCTCGTGGTCATGAATGGCGGCCGCATCGAGCAGGTGGGAAAACCCGCCGAACTCTATGACCGGCCCGCCTCCCTGTTCGTGGCCGGTTTCATTGGCTCACCCCCAATGAACCTGCTCGATGTCGCTGCCCTGCGCCAAGTGCCGGGCGTGTCCCTGCCAGCCGATCTACCGGCCGGAACCGACATCGTCGGCATTCGCCCGGACGCCGCGGTGCTTGGCTCCGCTGAGGGCGCTATTGCGCTGACCGGCACGCTGGAACTGGTGGAACCGGTCGGCGGGGAAAGCCACCTCTATGTGCGTGTGGACGGGCTCGACCAGCCTTTCGTCCTGGTCGCACAGGGCCGCAGCACGCTTGCGGAAAACAGCCGGCTGACCGTCTCGGTCCCCACCGCAGCCCTGCATCCCTTCAGCCGGGAAACCGGCAGGCGCCTGTCTTAGGGCATCAGCTGCCCGCCATTGACCTCGAGAACCTGCCCGATCACATAGCTCGACAATGCCTCGGACGCCAAAAACAGGTAGGCGCCGACGCATTCCTCCGGCGTGCCGACCCGGCCCATCGGCACGTTCGCAACATTGGCCTTGAGTTGAGCTTCGGTTGAGTAACGTTCGTGGAACGGGGTGTCGATCACGCCGGGCGCCACCGCGTTGACGCGAATGCCATCGCCAACCAGTTCCTTGGCCATGCCGCGCGTAATGTTGCTCACCAGCGCCTTGGACGAGCCATATAGCCCCGCGCCATTGCTGGCGCCATTCCGCGCCGCGATCGAGCTGGTGTTGATGATGAACCCGCCTTGCCGCTTCAGATGGGGGATCGCGGCGCGCGAAGCAGCGATCACCGAACGACCGTTCAGATCCATCACCTGATCATAATAGGTGTCGTCCATGTCCGCGTAATTCATGCGGCCAACCATGCCGCCGG
>CAKTFF010000593.1 GCA_934553185.1 uncultured Devosia sp. | reverse complement strand
GCCGAGTTTGCCTGGGCACTGCGCAGCACGGCATTCATCAGCCCTGACAGGTGGCGCGCCTTGGGATCGGCCTTGACCGCCTCGACAGCCAGAAACAGCGCCGAATGAGCGCCGAGGTCTGGAAGAAACACCAGTTGCGCCAGCGACAGGCGCAACACCGCCTCGAACGTGCCGGACTTGCCCGGCATGCCCTTGTCGAGCAGGGCGTGAATCATGAAGTTGAGCTGGCCCTGGCGGCGCAGGGCCGTGGTGATCAGCCGATTGGCGAGAGCGCGGTCGCGACCGTCCGTCAGCTCGGTGGCTGAAAGGGGCACGAAATTGTCGCCGCCCAAAACGGCCCGAAGCCGCTGCGCGGCAACAAGGCGGAGCTTGAGCCCCGCCGGAAGTGGTTTGTGTTGCGCCAAGCTCGATCTATCCCCAGGGCCCGCGATTACCGTCATCGCCGTCGGTCTTAGCAACGGTCGGCACGCGCCAGCCACTGCCGCCATCCCGGCTGGTTGAAGCCGAACGCGGGCGGGGCTGCGGCCGCTGGTCCTTATCGACCACCTGCAGGGAAGCTGCAAGCTTGCGCAAGGCCTCGATGCGATTGCCGGTATCGGGATGGGTGGAAAACAGGTTGTCCATGCGCGCGCCCGACAGGGGATTGATGATGTACATATGCGCCATGGCCGGGTTGCGCTCGGCCGCCACATTGACCTGCCGTCCGGCCAACTGCGCGATCTTGCCAAGCGCCGACGCCAGGGCCAGCGGATCGCCCGAGATCGCCGCCCCATCCTTGTCGGCCTCGTATTCGCGCGTACGGCTCACCGCCATCTGCACCACCATGGCGGCGACAGGCGCCAGAAACACCATCAGCAGCGCGCCGATCCCGCCCAGCGGATTGTCGCGATTGTTGCCACCGCCAAAGAACAGCCCGAACTGGGCAAGGGCGGAGATGGCGCCGGCGAAGGTTGCCGTGATGGTCATGGTGAGGGTGTCGCGCGAGCGGATATGGGCCAGTTCGTGGGCGATCACCGCCGCCACTTCGCGCGTGTCGAGATATTGAAGGAGCCCCGAAGACACCGCAACAGCAGCGTTCTGCGGATTGCGGCCGGTGGCAAAAGCATTGGGCTGGTCGGACTGAATCACATAAACGGCCGGGGTCGGAATGCCGGCTTTTTGCGAGAGGATGTCGACCATCTCGTAAAGCTCAGGCACTTGGCTGCGCTCCACCGGCACGGCATTTTGCATGCGCAGCACCAGCTTGTCCGAGTTCCAGTAGGAGAAAAGGTTGGTTGCGAGGGCAAACACAAAGGCCATGAGCATGCCGCTCGTGCCACCAATGAAGTAGCCAACCACCATGAACAGCGCGGTGAGGCCGGCAAGAAGAATGGTGGTGCGCATTGCATTAAACATCGGGAGCCCTTGGGTTCGCGTTCTTGCGCAATTATGTTGGGACGAGAGAGGTTCCATGCAAGCGGGAGTGGCGCAAGATGGCCGATGATGTGTTGAACAACGATGGTGGCGAGGCCGAACCGCCGCGTCCGCCACTCACCGAAGCGGCCAAACGCGCTTTGGCCGAAGCTGAAACGCGGCGAAGCGCAATCGACGCGAAAGGGGCCTTTGCGCCCAAGGAACAGGGCGGCCGCGGCGGGCTCGAGCCGGTCCGCTATGGCGACTGGGAGATCAAGG
>CAKTFF010000592.1 GCA_934553185.1 uncultured Devosia sp. | reverse complement strand
TCTGATGCATGTGATCGCGGCTAAGGCCGTGGCGTTCAAGGAAGCCTTGCAGCCCGAGTTCAAGGCTTACGCCGCTCAGGTCGTTGCCAATGCCAAGGTGCTGGCCGAAACTCTGGTCAAGGGGGGCGTCGATATTGTCAGCTCCGGCACGGACAATCACCTGATGCTGGTCGATCTTCGTCCCAAGGGCCTGACCGGCAAGGCGACGGAACAGGCGCTCGAGCGCGCGCACATCACCTGCAACAAGAATGCCGTGCCCTTCGACCCTGAAAAGCCGGCAATTACCTCAGGCATTCGCCTGGGCACCCCGGCCGGCACCTCGCGCGGCTTCGGCGAAGCGGAGTTTAAGCTGATCGGCGAGCTGATCATCGAAGTGCTTGATGGCCTGCGGGAAAATGGCGATGAGAACAACGGCGCCGTCGAGGCGCAGGTCCGCGACAAGGTCAAGGCGCTGACCGACCGCTTCCCGATCTACGCGAACTAAGGCCTCCTCATGCGCTGTCCCTATTGCGGAAACGACGATACGCAGGTCAAGGACAGCCGGCCAACCGAGGATTCGGGAGCCATTCGCCGCCGCCGCGTCTGCAATGGATGCGGCGGTCGCTTCACCACCTTTGAGCGGGTGCAACTGCGCGACCTGACGGTGGTCAAAAAGAGCGGCCGCAAGGTCCCCTTTGATCGCGAAAAGCTGGCCAAGTCCGTTTATACGGCCCTTCGCAAGCGTTCAGTGGAGCCGGACCGCACCGAGCGGATGATCTCGGGCATCGTGCGGCAGCTCGAATCGCTGGGTGACGTGGAAGTCACTTCCGACCAGATCGGCGAGTATGTAATGGACGGCCTCAAGGGCCTCGACGACGTTGCCTTCGTCCGCTTCGCCTCGGTCTACAAGAACTTTTCGGCAGCCGACGACTTCCGCGACTTCCTCGCCGAACTGGCTGAAGGGCAGGGGACCCTTGCCGAGGACGAATAGGTCCGGCGCACCCGAGCGGTTGAAGTTCTGCCCCCAGCCGATTATGGGGTTACAACCTCCTTCGGCGGCACTGCTTCGGCCGCGACACAGCAAAGTTGATACACCCCTTATGGCCGACGCCCCCAAACGCGATCCGCACATCGAACGTCCTGCAAACCAGCGCGGCGCTGCCCGCCTAGCTGCAGTGCAGGCGCTCTATCAAATGGATGTGGGCAAGGCGACGCTGGAAGATACGCTCGCCCAGTTCGGGGCGTTTTACTTGGGCCGTGAACTTGAGGGCGAGCAATATCTGCCCGCTGACGCTGACTTCTTTCGCCAGATCGTCTCCGGCGTCACCAAGCACCAACTGGCCATCGACCCCGCGGTGGATCGGGCTCTCTCAGAAGGTTGGCCGGTCGAACGCATCGACGCAACCCTGCGCGCCATTCTGCGCGCCGCTGCTTTCGAGCTGCTGCGCCGCCGCGATATCCCACCGCGTGTCGTGATCACCGAATACGTGGACGTCGCCAAGGCCTTCTACGAGGACGATGCGACCGGCCTCGTCAACGCAGCGCTTGACGCGATCGCCCGCGAAGCGGGTGATGGTCAGCCAGGTACGACGCCTTTAGCCTGAGGTGGAGCCCCGGTTGACGGGGCGCCGATTGGCTAGAAGCTCTGCAGGATAGCGTCGATAAACGTACGGTCTTCACCGAAGGACGGCGTGC
>CAKTFF010000591.1 GCA_934553185.1 uncultured Devosia sp. | reverse complement strand
CGCGTCCTTCACGATTTCGGCGGCCTCTATAACCCATAATCCCCGCTAAGACCAGATTCTGGCGGGATCGTGTTGTGCGCCCCTAGACCGCCACGCGGCGCGGCCGGCCGAGCCCTATAAGGTCGGCGATAAGAAGGATCACGCCCAGGGTAATGGCGACGTCGGCAATGTTGAAGATATAAAAGGACCAAGTGCCCCAGTGGAGGTGGAAGAAGTCCGCCACAGCGCCATAGATCAGCCGATCCACGGCATTGGAGAGGGCGCCGCCGATGCAGAAGGCCAGGCCCAGCCGGATCAGCGCCGTGTCGGCCCGCACCCACCACACCGCCAGCGCCACAATCGCCACCAGCATTACCGCGCCCAACGCCCAAACCGGCAGGCTGTCGAACAGGCCATAGGAAATGCCGGTATTCCAGACCAGCACATAGTCGAAAAAGTCAGTCACGCGCAGCACTTCGCCGCCGCGCCAGCCGGTCATGGCAAAGGGCACAAAGCTCGAGAATATCTCGACGCAGGGCGCCGCGCCAAGGGCAATGCAATCGACCGAGACTTGAAATGCCTTGTGTGCGCGATCCAGGCCAAAGGCCAGAATGGCCATGGTGAGCGAAATATAGACCGATGGGGTGGCGAGGGACTTGATGGTCACGATGCGCAAGCTCTCCTTCTTCCCTTCTCCCCTTGAGGGAGAAGGTGGCGCGCAGCGCCGGATGAGGGGTCGGCGATGGTTGAGGCAATCCCCCTCACTCGCCCTTCGGGCACCCTCTCCCACAAGGGGGAGAGGGTATCAAACCCATGGCTCCGCTAAAGCCCCGCCGCTGCGCGTTCGCGCAGAGCCTGCGCATCGCGCAGGGTCACGTCTGGGAATTGAGGATCGGTGCCCACTTCAGGCAGGATCTTCCACGAACGGGCGCAGCGCGTGCCTTGGGCGGGGGCGAAACGGACGGCAACGCCCGGCACCTCGTCGATGCGGAACGTGTCGGCCTCAGCCGCAGTCTCCGTTGTCACATCGATATCCGAGGTGATGGCGATTTCCGCCAGGTCGAGCCCACTCACAGCTTCGGCCAGATCGGCATCGGTGATGTAAACCATCGGCGCGGCCTCGAGCGAGGAGCCGATCACCTTGTTGCGCCGCTCGATTTCCAGCGCCCCGGTCACAACGCGCCGCACCGCCTTGATCTTTTCCCACTTCGCCGCCAGGTCGGCGTTCAGCCACTCCCGCGGCACATCCGGGAACAGCCGCAGGTGCACCGACGAGCCATCCTCGGGATGCCGTTCGAGCCAGACCTCTTCCATGGTGAAAACCAGGATCGGCGCCAGCCAGGCGGTCAGACAGTCAAACAGATGATTGAGCACGGTCAGCGCCGCGCGGCGCTTGGGTGAGCTCAGCGGGTCGCAATACAGCGCGTCCTTGCGGATGTCGAAGTAGAGGGCGCTGAGCTCGATATTCATGAAGTTGGTGAGCAGCGTCACGATGCGCCGGAAGTCGTATTCGCGATAAGCGGTGCGCACCTGATCGTCGAGCTGGGCCAGGCGATGAAGGATCAACTGCTCCAGTTCCGGCATCTCGGCAAAGCCGACGGCGTCGTCGGGCTGGTAATGGGCGAGATTGCCCAACAGCCAGCGCAGGGTGTTGCGCAGCTTGCGATAGCTGTCCACCGTGGTCTGGATGATCTCCTTG
>CAKTFF010000590.1 GCA_934553185.1 uncultured Devosia sp. | reverse complement strand
GCAAGGCCATGGGCATTTCCCTGCCGCAGCCGCGGATCCATGGCGTCCCGAATGCCGTCCCCGGCAAGGTTGAGGGCGATGACGATCAGCACGATAACCGTGCCGGGCACCAGCGTCAGCCAGGGATGAACCAGAAAAAGGCTTTGCGCATCGCGCAGCATCAGCCCAAGGCTCGTGCCCGGCGGCTGCGTGCCCAAGCCGATATAGGAAAGGCCCGCCTCGGCAAGAATGCCCAGCGACATCTGGATCGTTGCCTGAACGACGATGAGGCTGGCTATGTTGGGCAGAAGGTGGCGCAGGGCAATGCCGGTCTTGCCCAAGCCTGCCAGCCTTCCGGCGGCAACGAAATCAAGCGTCAAAACGCTCAGCGCCCCCGCGCGGGTTACCCGGGCAAACACAGGGATGTTGAAGATGCCGATGGCGACGATGGCGTTGACGGCGCCGGGTCCGACCAGGGTGGTGATCAAAATGGCGACGATCACCGCCGGAAAGGCGAAGACGATGTCGGAGAAGCGCAGCACCAGCCATTCCACCGGCCCCGACCAGCTTGCGGCTGCAAGCCCGAGCGGCACGCCAATGCCGGCCCCGATCAGCACGGCTACAGCGGCAACAACAAAGCTGGTCCAGGTGCCGGCCATGACGAGGCTCGCCATGTCGCGCCCCAGATTGTCGGTGCCCAGCCAGTGCGCCGCGTCGGGCCCGAGAAAGCGCCGTCCGATGTCGATCTGCTCGATTGGGTAGGGGGTCCACAGCAGCGACATCACGGCGACGAGGAGGAAAATGGCGGTGGCGCCGAAGCCAAGCAGAAAGCTTGGATGTCGTGTCATCCTGTTCATGCCGGCCCCCGGTCGCGCAGACGTGGATCAACAAGGGCATAGGCCAGGTCAGTCACGAGCATGGTGGCAGTAACGGCAACGATCAGGATCACCGTGGCCCCGCGCACCAGAACCAGGTCACGCTCGAGGATGGCGGTATAGATCAGGCGGCCAAGGCCCGGCAGATAAAAGACATTTTCGATGATCACCGTACCGGCAACCAGATAAGCGAACTGGAGGCCCAGAATGGTCAGCACCGGCAGCATGGCATTGCGGACCCCATGCCGCCAGATCGCCTCGCCCATGGTCAGGCCCTTGGCGCGGGCGGTGCGGATATAGTCCTGCCCCATGACATCCACCAAGGCGGTGCGCATGATCCGCGCCAAAATAGAGGCCTGCGGCAGGGCAAGGGCAAGGCTGGGGAGGATCAGGCCGCGCAGGGCGGCGCCAGGATTTTCATCCCAGGGCGTGAAGCCGCCGGGTGGCAGCCAGCGCAGAACAACGGCGAAGAGGAGGGTCAGCAGCATGCCGAACCAGAAATTGGGCACGGCGACGCCGATCTGCGCCAAAACCATCAGCGCGGTATCGAGCGCCTTGCCACGCTGCCGTGCGGCCAAGATGCCCAGCGGCAAGCCCACGATCACCGACAGCACCATGGCGATCAGCGTCAGTGGCACGGTGACGCCGAGCCGCTCCCAGATCAGGCCGGCAACATCGGCCCGCTGCGTATAGCTCACACCGAAGTCGCCACGCAGCATGCCGGTGACCCAGTCGAAGAAGCGCTGCGGCGCCGGCAGGTCGAGCCCCAGCTGCCCCCTGAGGCGCTCCACCGATTCCGGCGTGGCGTTGATCCCGAGGATAAAC
>CAKTFF010000589.1 GCA_934553185.1 uncultured Devosia sp. | reverse complement strand
GGATCGCCGCCATTGTGCATTTGCAGCGTAACGGCAGAAGCAGCAGTGCTCATCATCAGCGCCAGAGCGCCGGCGCTCGCCACCGCGGTCAGGGTTTGCGTGAACTTCATTATTGTCCCATCTCCTTGTGAATTCCCGATTCTCTTACCGTTCGCATTGTCTTTTCCGCGAACTGGATCCCCTCATCCGGCTGTCATCAACCAGTCAAGATAGGTGGACGGTAGTCCGATAATCCGTTCGCTGACAAGCAAAAACATTGACCTTAGCGTCAAGCTGAAATCGTTTCTTCACAGGCTCTTTGCCGTTCAAGTGAGCAACGCGTCGTCCCGATCAATTATGCAGCACCGAGCGTCAGCCAAACAAGCCGGCCTGTTGCGCCAGGTAAATCGCCACCGCTAGGGCGATCAACACTGCAAAGGGTACCCAGCCCGGCAGGGGGCCGCGTGGCTTGCGCGGCGGCGGCTCGGGCTTTTTCTCGATCCGGCGAAACTGGACGACATTGTCCTTCATGCGGCACTTTCTACTATGGCGGTGACACCCTGCCCGCCGGCGGTACAGACGCTGATCAGCGCCCGCTTGCCCGGTCCGGCCTGGAGCAGCTTGGCGGTAAGCCCCAGAATGCGCGCACCGGTCGCCGCAAAGGGGTGGCCATAGGCCAGGCTCGATCCCATCACGTTGAGCTTGGCGGGATCGATGCTCCCCAGCACCCTATCGCGTCCCAGCACCTCCCGGCAATATCGGGGATCGTTCCAGGCCTTGAGCGTGGCCAGCACTTGCGCGGCAAAAGCTTCGTGCAGCTCGAAATAGTCGAAATCCTCAAAGCCGAGGCCCGTGCGCTCCAGCATTTCGCTGACGGCGATGGTGGGAGCCATCAACAGCCCCTCGCCCCCGGCAAAGTCATTGCCGGCGACGCGGCCGGTGGTGAAATAAGCCAGGATCGGCAAGCCCCGCGCCCGCGCCCAATCCTCATTGGCCAAGAGCACTGCGGCCGCACCATCGGTCAGGGGTGTGGAATTGCCCGCCGTCAGCGTGCCCCGGCCGCTCTCGCGGTCAAAGGCCGGCTTTAAGCTCGCCATCTTGTCGCGATTGGTATCGGGCCGGATGTTGTTGTCGGCAACAAGTCCGGCATGGGGCAGCACCAGATCATCGTGGAACCCCGTCTCATAAGCCGCTGCCGCCTTGCGATGGCTGGCCACTGCTAGATTATCCTGCGCCTCGCGCCCAATCCCCCATTGCTTGGCCATGAGCTCGCAATGCTGACCCATGGAGAGCCCCGTGCGCGGCTCGTTGACCGAAGGGGCCACCGGCATCAGCTCGCCAAAGGAAAATCCCTTGAACGCACCGAGCTTATCGCCGGCCGTCTTGACCCGCGACAGATCGATCATCCGGTGCTGGAACTTGCTGCCGAAAACCACGGGACTGTCGCTGACCGAGTCCGCGCCCGCCGCAATACCGCTATCGATCTCGCCCGCGGCGATCTTGGCACCCAGCACCAGCGCGGCCTGAAGGCTCGTGCCGCAGGCGATCTGCAGGTTCGTGCCCGGCGTACGCGGCGACAATCCGGCATCAAGGCTCGCCTCTCGCGCCAGGTTGAAATCACGGGAATGGTTGAGCACGGCCCCCGCAATGACCTCATCGATCTTTTGGCCTTTGAGGCGATACCGGTCGGCAAGGCCGCCAAGCACAGCCGACA
>CAKTFF010000588.1 GCA_934553185.1 uncultured Devosia sp. | reverse complement strand
GGTCTCCATTGCTCTGGGCGTGCGGCATATTCTCGATACCCTCAACACCCGCGGCTACGCCATCGACACGCTGCATGTCACCGGCGGGCACACTAAGAACGACGTGCTGATGGAGCTTTATGCCGACGCCACGGGCTGCACCGTGGTCCAATCCTCGGCAAAGGACGCAACGCTTCTGGGCATGGCCATGGTCGCTGCGGCAGCAGCCGGACTTTACCCCAGCCTTCAGGCCGCGTGCCTCGCCATGCAGGGCGGCGGGCGTGAACGGGCGCCGGACCCTCAAGCGCGTGCACAGTTCGACAAGGACTACCGCATCTTCCTTGAAATGCTTCGGCAACGGCAGGTTGTTGACGCGATGGCGTAAGCCATGCCCTCGTGGTTCGACAGGCTCACCATGAGGGCTACTCTTGCCATTCCCCATAGCCCTCCCCGGCAAAGCCCGTTAAGCTCCCGCTCGGGAAGTCAAAATCGTGGCACAAAGAGAGCGACAAGAAGCGCATGTCGATCAAAGCTGCCGTCTACCATCTGACGCACTACAAATACGACCGTCCCGTTATTCTTCAGCCTCAGATCATCCGGTTGCAGCCGGCGCCGCACAGCAAGACCAAGGTTCTGAGCTATTCGCTGCGCGTGTCGCCCGCCAAGCATTTCGTTAATGTGCAGCAGGACCCCTACGGCAATTTCCTGTCCCGCTTCGTTTTCCCCGAGCCGGTGACCGAGCTCAAGATCGAAGTCGATCTCGTCGCCGACATGACGGTCTATAATCCCTTCGATTTCTTCGTCGAGGAAAGTGCCGAGACCTGGCCGTTTCGCTACCCCGAAGACATCCAGAATGACCTGTCAATCTATATGGATGCCGAGCCGGCCGGGCCGCTGCTACAGCAGTTTCTCGCTGGCATCGACCGCTCGCCGACCAATACGGTCAATTTCGTCACGGCGATCAACGCCTCCATCCAGCGCCACGTGGCCTATATCGTGCGCATGGAAACCGGCGTCTGGACGCCGGAGGAAACGCTGGGCAATGCCCGCGGGTCCTGCCGCGACTCTTCCTGGCTGCTGGTGCAGGCTCTGCGCCACCTCGGCTTTGCCGCGCGCTTCGTGTCGGGCTACCTGATCCAGCTCAAGCCCGACCTGGTGTCGCTCGATGGTCCCGCCGGCACCGACCATGATTTCACCGACCTTCATGCCTGGTGCGAAGTGTATCTGCCCGGCGCCGGATGGGTGGGCCTCGACCCCACGTCGGGCCTGCTGACGGGGGAGTCCCACGTCCCCCTTGCCGCCACGCCGCATTACCGCAATGCCGCGCCGATCTCGGGCTTTGCCTCCTATGCCGAAGTCGATTTCGCCTTCGACATGCGCGTCACCCGCGTCGCCGAACATCCCCGCATCACCAAGCCCTTTTCGGACGAAAGCTGGTCCCGGCTCGACAGCTTGGGCAAGCAGGTTGACGCGGTACTGCGCGACAACGACGTCCGCCTCACCATGGGCGGCGAGCCGACCTTTGTGTCGGTGGACGACTTTGAAGCCGATGAGTGGAACACCGGCGCGGTCGGCCCCACCAAGCGCGTGCTTGCCGATGAGCTGATCCGGCGCCTGCGCACCCGTTTCGCTTCCAATGGCCTGCTCCATTACGGACAGGGCAAGTGGTATCCGGGCGAAACCCTGCCGCGCTGGACCTTTTCGCTCTATTGGCG
>CAKTFF010000587.1 GCA_934553185.1 uncultured Devosia sp. | reverse complement strand
CACAACACGATCCCGCCAGAATCTGGTCTTAGCGGGGATTATGGGTTATAGAGGCCGCCGAAATCGTGAAGGACGCGCTATGCAAATTGGGTTGAGCCGGCAGCCAGCTGCCTTTGTTGCCATGTCCCGCGCCGGCTTGGCCGCGGCTGGTTTGCTGCTGGCACTGGCGCTGGCGGGCTGCACCACGGTTGAAGGCACCAATGCCATGACCGACTTCGGCACCTTTGAGCGCGAAGTGATGACCACCACGGCGCGCAGCGTCGGCCTGGTTGGCGGTGGCGAAACCAAGGAAGACATCACCAATGCGCGCGCACCGCTGGTGCTGCCCGCATCGGGTCAGGCGCTGCCGGCGCCGGCACCCGAACAGGCTCTGGCGCAATTGCCCACCAACAGCGACACCGTCCAGATCAACACCGCAGGGCTCAGCGAGGCGCAGCTGCAGCAGTTGCGTAATGCCCGCGTGGTCGACGCTCGTTCGCTCTCGGGCCGTCCCCTGACCGAGCAGGAAGCGCGCACGCTGACGGCGCGGCTGCAGGCGAACAATCCCAACGCCACCCTGGTCAACGGCAAGCGTCCGCTTTATCTGCCGCCCGACGAGTACTTCACCCGCGTTGGCGATGCCAATCTGGTCTGCGCCACGCCGGACGGCGATCTGGTGTCGATCAACGATCCGAAGTGCCCGCAATCGGTGCGCAATGCCATTCGGGAGTCCTTTGAGACCAAGAAGGATACGGCACAAACCGGCCCACGCCGCACGCAGTAAGCGGCTCTGGCGCCGCGCCCGACCAATTTCCTTTGCAAGCGGCCGGTGTTTCCGGCCGCTTCGCCTTTTCCGCGCCGCCGTTTATCGGTCCCGCATGACAGAAAGTTTGCCCATGAGTGACACCACCCCAAAGCCCGACACTGGCGACCGCCTGGCCAAGGTTATTGCCCGTTCCGGCCTCTGCTCGCGGCGCGATGCCGAAGTGTGGATCACCGAAGGGCGCGTCGTGGTCAACGGCAAGAAGGTGCTGACGCCTGCCTTCAACGTCACCGACCGTGACAAGATCACCGTGGATGGTGCGCCGCTGGCTGCGCGGCAGGGCACCCGCGTCTGGCTTTATCATAAGCCGGCTGGCCTCGTGGTCACCGAAAAGGACCCCGAAGGCCGCGAAACGATCTTTGAACATCTCGAAGCCCATGGCCTGCCGCGCGTGGTGACGGTCGGGCGGCTCGACATCAACACCGAAGGGCTGCTGCTGCTCACCAATGATGGCGGTCTGAAGCGGGTTCTGGAATTGCCGGCGACCGGCTGGCTGCGCCGCTATCGGGTGCGCGCCCATGGCACCGTGACCCAGGCTGCCCTCGACCGGCTCAAGGACGGGATCGAGATCGACGGCGTCCGTTATGGCTCGATTGAAGCAACGCTGGAGCGCGAGCAGGGCGCCAATGTGTGGTTGGTGCTGGCGCTGCGCGAAGGCAAGAACCGCGAGGTCAAGAACGTGCTGGGCGCGCTGGGCCTTGAGGTCAACCGGCTGATCCGCGTCAGCTATGGCCCGTTCCAGCTCGGCGACATTCCCGTCGGCGGGGTGGAAACGATCAAGGCCAAGATGCTGCGCGACCAGCTGGGCAAGAAGCTGGCCGATGCCGCCGACGTGGATTTTGAAAGCGAAATGCCGCCCGAAGCCAATGCGCTCGAAGGCAAGCCGACGCGCGACCG
>CAKTFF010000586.1 GCA_934553185.1 uncultured Devosia sp. | reverse complement strand
GCGGGAACTGGGCGCCACCCATTCCCTCCAGCAAAATGCGGGCACGGCGGCCGAGCTCAAGGCCATTGTCGGTGAACATCTCGACTTCAGCATCGAAGCCACCGATGGCGCCAATCTCGTCGAGGAGGCCGTGACGGCACTGGGTTTTCGTGGCACCTGCGCCATGGTCGGTGGCGCCAAGCTGACGGAAACCATCAAGGCCAGGCATGGCGATGTTCTTACCCACGGCAAGCGCATCATTGGTGTGATGGGTGGTGGCGGGCAGACGCCGGAGTTTCTCCAGTCCCTGATGGAGCTCCACATCCAGGGTCGCTTCCCGCTGGAAAAGCTCGTCAAGTTTTATGACTTCAAGGACGTCAACCAGGCGATCGACGACAGCGACAGCGGGTTGACCGTCAAACCCGTCCTGCTCATGCCTGCACACTAGGTTGTTGCGCGCGAGCGCCGCGGCCGACGGGCGGCAGCCACACGTTTGGAGAATGCCATGACATTGAAAGCACTTGCCGAAGACATCTCGGTGCACTCAGTCTCTCGCGCCAATCTGGTGGACACGGTTGCAGTTCTCAAGGACGTCATTCTTCCCACCTTGGCAAAGGGCCCGTTGATCAGGCGAAGGAAAGTCGTCGGTTTCGCAGAGCGCCGTCACCTCGATGACAAGGCCGTGCAGCGTCTGCAGGCTTTGCGCCAGAAATACGGAGCGGGCCCGCTACTTCTTCGCATTCCCTTCCGTGCCCAAGCGGTGCTGCTCTCGCGGGACGACGTCTCGGCCGTGTTGGAGGGTTCTCCCCAACCCTTCAAAGCTGCCACGCTGGAAAAGGTGTCGGCACTGAGCCATTTCGAGCCTTCCGCGGTGCTGGCCTCGCATGGCGCCGAGCGGACGATCCGCCGCAAGCTCAACGAACAGACCTTGGAAACCGGGTGCGAGATGCACTCGCTGGCGGGGCATCTGGCGAAGGTCATTGCCGAGGAAATGGATATTGTTGCCCGCGATGCGATTGCCAGGGGTGTGCTCGACTGGGACGGCTTTTTTACGGGGTGGTTCCGGATGGTCAGGCGCATCGTTCTCGGCGACACCGCGCGAGATGACGCCGAACTCACCGACCGGCTTCAGAACCTGCGCTATCGGAGCAATTACGCTTTCCTGCGCCCCAAGGACCGCGCCAAGCGAGAGGCCGTGCTGAACCGGCTTGAACACTATGTCGAGCGCGCCCAAAGTGGCAGCCTGGCTGCGCAAATGGCTGCTGCCTGTACCAGCCCCGAGCAGATGCCTCATCACCAGTTGCCGCAATACCTCTTTGCCTTCGACCCAGGCGCAATGGCGAGCTTCAGAACCCTGGCGCTTCTCTCTTCCCACCCCGACAGCGCCGCAGAGGTAGAGGCCGAGAATGAGCAGGCCAAGGACGAGATCACGCCTCGCCTCCGCTTGCTCCGAGCGTGCTTTTTGGAAGCGCTGCGTTTGTGGCCAACCACCCCGGCAATATTGCGCGAGACCACCCGGCGCGTGGACTGGGCACAGGGGCATCTTGACCCCTCCACGCACATCATCATCTTCACGCCCTTTTTCCATCGTGACAGCGAAACGCTGGCTGAAGCCAACACCTTCAACCCGCGCCTGTGGACCGAAGGGATCTCAAGGCCCGACCTTGCCCTTGTCCCATTCAGCCACGGTGCTGTTGTGTGCCCGGCAGCCCACTTTGTCCC
>CAKTFF010000585.1 GCA_934553185.1 uncultured Devosia sp. | reverse complement strand
ACCTCGAACCGAGCTTGGGCGCTCCCGAGCCGCGTGTCGCACTGGCGAACATCTTTCACGTTCCCCAGATCATGATGGTGCAGCGTGTCGACGTGAGCGGCCAAGAACAGTGGTCGCAAGGCAATCGCAAGGATCTTGAAGACGAGCACGATGGCAAGGAGCCGGAAAACGAGGACGGCGGTTCTTGGCCTGAATATGGCTGGCTGAATGGTCACGCCACGATGGGCGGCGGCGATGGATGCGAAGGGTTAGAACCTTCGCTAAGCATGCCAGAGCAATTCAATCAGGTTCTGCGCATTGTCCCGACCAATGACTGGGCGGCAAGCGTCCATGACGGCGAGCAGGACATCCTAGACGAGCCGCAAGATTGGGACGAGCTGGAAGACGCCAACGGCTGCCAAGCGCTTCAACTCAAGGACGGCACTGTGGTCAGCGATCGCGAGGATAGCGGCTGCGGCAACGGCGTCTGTGATGACCATGGCATTGCCGACGAAGCCGGCGCCGCTGAGCAGGGCTTTGCCGTCTCCGGCATGGGGAGGGTGGCATAATGGACCGCCGCGACCTTATCACCGGCGTGGCGGCGCTTGCCGCATGTGCCGCCCTCCCTCGCGATGCCATAGCCGACGATGACCTTATTGGCCTTCCTCTGGCTGCAAAGTATGGCCGTCTGGCGGCTCAGGCGATGGCGCTGCCTGGAATTGGCGGACGGTGGGAAATGGCCATCTTGAGCGGGGACGCTCACCAACCATTCGGCTTCGCGCATATTGGTGCCACTCCAATCCGCTTAGTCGAGCATCGCGCAAAGCAACTCCGCTGCGCATTGCAGCAAGCCTATGGCGGTGAGTTTTCGGTTGTGTCCTTAGATGACCAAGGGACGCTTGTTCGGGTCAAAACGGGCGGGCGGTCATGAGCGACACAGGTTCGGACCCGATCACGGTTGTGCTGCTAGGCGTCATGTTCGTCGCCTTGCTGGTGATGCTCATCAAAGCGTGGCGCCGATGACCAGATATGCCGGTGTCTATGTCCTGGCGGTGCTGGTCGCGGTGTGCGTCGTGCTTCTGATCCTTGCCCAAAAGCGGGTGAAGGGTGGCGGCAAATGAAGCTCACCGAAGGCAACCGCGCCCTCACCAAGCGCGACCTGCTGAGCAAACTGCAGAAGGTCGAGAAAGCCTTAGGGACGGCTGCACAGCGGGCCGATGTGGTAGAGCGCGAGAACGGCGCCCTGCTGGCTGAAATCATCCGCCTGCGGGCCAGAGTGCCAGAAGCGGCTTAGAGCCGCCTGCTAGGGCGGGCAGCTGCCCTAGCGCTTCCACAAACCAACAAAGGAGGCCAGTAGATGGCCAGCATTCGCAAACGCGACCCCAAGGACCCGAAATCGCCTTGGGTGGTGGAATACACAGACGCTTCAGGAAAGCGCCGCCGATCAACACCGAAGTCAGGCTTGAAGAAGGACGCGGACAAGCTCCGGCAGAAGATCGAGGCTGAAATCGAGGGCGGCTTGCACGTTGCCGACAGTGAGACAATGACGGTCAAGCAGGTTTGCGATCTATACCTGAAAAAGCAGGAAGAACGGAGGCGCCTGGGCCAGATCGGAATGGTTTATTACAAGGCCATGACCGGCGTCATCGACAACCACGTTTTGCCCACCCTGGGCGCTCGCCCCATCAATGCGCTGACCTTTGTTGAGCTTGAGCAGTGGTATGCAG
>CAKTFF010000584.1 GCA_934553185.1 uncultured Devosia sp. | reverse complement strand
GAGGGGCGGGGGCGCTAGAGTTTGTCTGGGTCTGCTGCCGTGGCGTGAATGAATTTATGCAGTTTGATGGCAGGAAAGACGCGCCGCACACGCGGCGTGCCGGTATTGAACTGATCAACGAGTTCCCGCCACTCGGCCGCGCGCGCGCCGCCGTTGGATTCGGCATCGCTGATCACCAGGGCCGACCTGGCCCTTAACAAGAGCTCGGCACCGGCCTCGGCAATAACGCCATTCTTCTTGGAGATCTTGTCGGCCTTTTTCAGCCAAGGGTTCAGCCGCATCAGGAAATCGTGTGAGTAGTGGCCAAGCAGGCACCGCGCGAGCGGTGATGCGGGCAGGTGGTCCCACTGGACGAACTGATTGAAGCTCTCGACACTGCGGCGGAAGCCGGGAAAGATCACGTTGGTGTCGTGGATCATGAAAGCGTAGTCGAACTGCCAGCGCAGCGGCGCTTCGTAGAGAGATGAATATTCCCAGGCATCGTGGACGCTGAAAGCGTGGTCGACGCCGTCGATCGTTTCATCACTGTCTTTTTCCGAGGCGTTGACGACCACCTTGATGCGATCAGGGGTGATGCCTTCGGCGTAAAGCTGGGCTAGCAGTTTGGGGACGGTGTTCGCGTAGAACTTCTGGCATGAGGCAACGAGATAGATGATTTTGGCCGTGTTCGGCTCGCTCGATTGGGGCAGCAGGCACAGCCGCTGCACCGCCTGGCCAGCCTCGGGCTCGTCGCAGAAATGCCCGATGGGCATGCCGCCCATAGACTGCGTCCAAGTCGAGCTGGGAATCCACTTGTTGTGGGCCGTCACGAAAGCAAAGGCGTGCTCTGGATCGACCTCGCCATGCTCATAGTTGATCCAGCTGCCCTCATTGGGGTGGCCATGGCCCGTGATCCGCCCATCAGGCTGCATGGTCAGCGTGGCGATGGGTTCAACCATGAAGCCATTGCGCAACAGCTTCATGCGCCCAAAAAGCTGCGGCTTGCCGATAAGGGCCTTCATGTCGACGCCATCGCGAACGGTGAAGTCTTGCATGGGCGCCCCATGGTTGGGTGTAGCGGCGGGATCGCTGCCGAGGTTCGCAGCTGAACCGTTTTGAGGGTTCATTTCGTTCATTGAGATTCCTGACTGTAGCGGAGAAGTTCAGGCGCCGGGAACGGCACCGGCGTTTCTGCGTGCTGTTGGCTGTTAGCGGGCGGCATCATGTGACGATCTGCAAACGGAGCCAGCCTGCAACGGTTCCGCGCTGCGCCGTCAGCCCGGGAGCAATCCCGGCTTTCCAGCCGCCCTGCGGCTTGCAGCATAACTTATCCATCTTATCCCCGCGTCACGGCCATCGGCTATAGTTCAGCTATGGTCGCAAAAGTGGGTCAGGAAGCGCGGTGCAGGGACAACGGGCGGCGCGTTCGTTTCCTATCCTCGACCCGTTCGGACTCGAAGCGGCCGCGGATGGCCTGATTGAAGAAGCGGCCGCGTGACTCGGCGTCGCGCAGACCTTCAAAGATGAACTCGGGAACATCGAAGAACTTGTAGCGCCGCCCCTCGGGACCGAACCAGATCGAGAGTTCCTCGTCGGCGGGCTTGTAGTGGATGTGGCGGATGGCTGCGGACATGGCTGGATCTCGCTGTGAAACTCCGCAGAGACGAATCCGGCTCGATTCCAAGGCGTTCCGCCTAATCGTTAAGATCGATTCACAAGTGAGTCATTGCAATGACTGA
>CAKTFF010000583.1 GCA_934553185.1 uncultured Devosia sp. | reverse complement strand
CGGCGACAGCCACACCTCGACCCACGGTGCCTTTGGCGCGCTGGCCCACGGCATCGGCACGTCGGAAGTCGAGCATGTTCTGGCCACCCAGACGCTGATCCAGCAAAAAGCCAAGAACATGCTGGTGCGGGTCGATGGCCAGCTGCCGCCCCATGTCACCGCCAAGGACATCATCCTTGCCATCATCGGGGAGATCGGCACGGCCGGCGGCAATGGTCATGTGATCGAATTTGCCGGCGAGGCGATCCGGTCACTGTCCATGGAAGGCCGCATGACGGTGTGCAACATGACCATCGAGGGCGGTGCCCGCGCTGGTCTTATCGCGCCCGACCAGACCACGTTCGACTATGTTCAGGGCCGCAATCGCGCCCCGACCGGCAAGGCCTGGGACATGGCGGTCGATTACTGGAAGACGCTTTATACCGATGAAGGCGCCGTCTACGACAAGGTGGTGATCCTTGATGCGGCGAGCCTGCCGCCCATCGTGTCCTGGGGCTCCTCGCCCGAAGACGTGATTTCCGTCACCGGTTCGGTGCCCAATCCCGACGATATCGCTGACGAAAACAAGCGCACTTCCAAGTGGCGGGCGCTCGATTATATGGGCCTTGAGCCCGGCACGGCGATCACCGACATTGCTGTTGATCGGGTGTTCATCGGCTCCTGCACCAATGGGCGTATCGAAGACCTGCGCGCCGCCGCCGCCGTGATCGGGGACCGCAAGGTTGCCTCGACGGTCAGCGCCATGGTCGTGCCGGGGTCGGGCCTCGTCAAGGATCAGGCTGAGGCCGAAGGTCTCGACGCCATTTTCAAGGCTGCCGGGTTTGAATGGCGCGAGCCGGGCTGCTCGATGTGCCTCGCCATGAATCCCGACAAGCTCAAGCCGCAGGAGCGCTGCGCCTCGACCTCGAACCGCAATTTCGAAGGCCGCCAAGGCTTCAAGGGCCGCACGCATCTTGTGTCCCCCGCCATGGCCGCCGCCGCGGCAATCGCCGGGCACTTTGTCGATATCCGCGCGTGGCAGTAGGTCGGTGCCACGCCTCGTGGTTCGAGACGCTTCGCTCCTCACCATGAGACTACTTGTTGCGTATGGGCAATAAAGCAAAAGTAGCCCTCATGGTGAGCCTGTCGAACCACGAGGGCGTGGCATGACGGAGTGGTCAGGCGCCTTCGCCCCAACCCTTGATGACATCGAAGCGCTGGCCAGTGCTGCGCTTCGTGACTTGCCCGAACCGTTCAAGGCCCTATCCGCCAACGTCACCTGCTCGGTCGCCGAGTTTGCCGAAGATGAGGTGCTCGATGGGTTCGGCATGGAGTCGCCGTTCGAGCTCATGGGCCTGTTTGTCGGCACCGGCATGACCGAAGACGGCGCCGTGCCGCAGACGGGGCAGTTGCCCAATACGGTGTTTCTGTATCGCCGCGCCATTCTCGACTATTGGGCCGAGAACGACGACAACACCCTGGGTGAAGTGGTGACCCACGTGCTGATTCACGAACTCGGCCACCATTTCGGCTTCTCCGACGACGACATGGAAGCCATCGAAGCGCAAGCGGACCGCCCTTAGACCGCGTCAGGCGAGGCGCGATCCTCGTCGTTAGGCGACTGTACGGTGATCGCCGCTGGCTTGCGGGCCGCATCGGTGGTCTCGCCCTCGCCGTCGCGCTGAACAAAGGCGAAGTCGTTGTCGAGCATGCCGGGCTGGTCGTCATTGACCTTGATGGC
>CAKTFF010000582.1 GCA_934553185.1 uncultured Devosia sp. | reverse complement strand
GACGACGGCAATGTTCTCGCCCTGAGCTTTATGGGCGATATGCTGACCACCGGAGATGGCGTCGACCAGGATATGGAGCAGGGCGCTGAGATGCTGGCGGAAGCGGCGGAAGCCGGCTTTGCTCCTGCGCAGAACAGCCTTGGTCTTTCCTATGATTTCGGCGAGGGCGTCGAGCAGGATTATGCCGAGGCGGCATACTGGTACCGTGCCGCCGCCGAGCAGGGGATGAGCAAGGCACAGTCCAATCTGGGGCTGATGTATCAGGAGGGTTATGGCGTGCCGCAGGACTATGTGGCCGCCGCCGCCTGGATGGAGCGCGCTGTCGCGCAGGGCGATGCCTCGGGCCAGGTCAATCTGGGCAAGCTCGTGCAGGACGGACTTGGCCAGCCATCCGACCCCGAGCGCGCTGCGGAACTATTCGAACTCGCAGCAGACCAGGGCGACATGTATGGGCAGAACAATTTCGGTTTTCTGTTGGAAAACGGCTTGGGCGTAGAGGCTGACCTGGAGGCGGCTGCCGATCTTTATGCGGCTTCGGCCGACCAGGGCCTGGCGCTCGCCAAGCACAATCTCGCGCTGTTGTTTGAAGACGGGCGGGGCGTGGAGCAGGACTACGAAGCGGCGCTCACCCTTTACGAGGAAGCGGCGGACGGCGGCGAGATGAAGGCGGCCGTCAATCTGGGCCTCCTCCATCTCCATGGGCGGGGCACCGAAGTGGACTATGACGAGGCCCTCAAGTGGACGCAACTGGCGGCCGATGCGGGCGAGCCGATCGCGCTCAACAACCTGGGACATATCTACGAGAATGGCTTTGGCGTAACGGCGGACCGCGCCCTGGCGCTCAGCTATTACGAGCAGTCAGCGGACCAGGGTTACGAATTGGCCGAGGAAAACCTCGCCCGCTTGGCTGAAGAGGGTGGCACGAGCAAGCCGACGACCAAGACCAAAACAAAATAAGCGCTGCTCCTCGTTCAGCTCCCGCCAGTCTTCGAAGCTGCTTCCTTGCGTCGGGCCGCAATAATGGCAGCCGATGCCGCTGTGCGGTGTGACGAGGAGAAGAATTCCCGATGCGCCAGGATCAAGATGGTGAGTAGGCAGGCGACGATCGGTAGCCATTCCGAAACGAACCAGGCAACCGTCGCAACCGAAAAGTAATAGGCGCGGATGCCGCTGTTGAAATTGCGCGCCCCCAGCGCATTCATGCGGGTAATGGCGTCGATTTCTTCCTCCGAGATCGGCGCTGACTGGTCCATTGCTCCCAGCATGATGCAGAAGTGGTTGAACTGGCGCAGCGACAGGGTGAAGGCGAAAAACGCCAGCACGAACATGGCCAGCATCACCACCAGGTGCAATTGCACGTCGAGCACGGTGTAGACCCGGTCGAGCGACAGGGAATCGAGCGTTTGCATCAGCGCCGGCACTTGGCCGAAGACGGCAAAGATGGCCAGGATCAGCAGCACGGCGGTGGAGGCCAGGAAGCTGACGGATCCCATGATATTGCCCGACAGGATCGCGTCGAACGGGGTGTCGCGCACGGCCGCATTGGCGACCCAGCGCCGCCGCTGGGTATTCATGATGGTGGACAGCGAGGGGCGCAGCTTTTCCACCTGCGGCACGATCACATTGTAGGCGAAGTAGCAAATCAGCGGAAACAGGGTCGAAACAAGAGCGGTGTTCACCTTGTTCTCCTAGATGGTGCGCGGCCAGCGACGGTGGATGGCT
>CAKTFF010000581.1 GCA_934553185.1 uncultured Devosia sp. | reverse complement strand
CCACATCGGCCAGCTTCTCGACGGCATGCGGCTGGCCCAGCGAAAGGGCGGCCGCAGCAGCTTTGGGGAGGGTTGATGGGTCTGATAACAGCGTCGTGAGGCGAGTGCCTAGCGATTGCGGCGACAGCGTGGCTTGCTCGGCGATCCAGCCGGCACCCGCCTTTTCAATCACCAGCGCATTGTTCTTCTGGTCCGCGTCGATCGCCCCCGGCAAGGGGATAAGAATAGACGGCCGGCCGATAGCGGTCAGCTCGGCCAGCGTGGTCGCCCCGGCTCGGGAAATCACCAGGTGTGCGGCAGCCATCTGCTCGGGCAGATCGCTGATGAAGCTGGCAATCTCGACATTGATGCGCGACTGGCGATAGCTCTCGGTGACGCGTTCGATGTCTTCCGGCCTTGTCTGCTGCAGCACGGACAGGCGGCTGCGCAGGGCATCGGGCAACAAGGCAAGCGCTGCGGGCACCATATCAGCCAGCACACGGGCGCCCTGGCTTCCACCGGTCACCACGATCCGGATCGGCCCGCCCGGTGTGAGCGGCGGATAAGGATGCCCAACAATGGCGCGCACGCGATCCCGCAACGGATTGCCCGTCACCACCTTGCGCACACTGAAGTCTTGGGCGTGTTTGGTGTTCTGGTAGCTGATCGACAAAACATCGGCGAACCGCGCCAGTGCCCGGTTGGCCCGACCCATCACCGAATTCTGCTCATGCAGAATGCCGGGAATACCCAGCAGATGCGCCGCGATAAACGGCGGAAAGGTGGGATAGCCACCAAAGCCGATCACGCAATCGGGCCGTGACTTGCGCAGCATGCCATGGGCCACGGCAATGCCCCGCAGGATCTTCAGGCCGCCGCCGACAAACTTGACGGGATTACGCAGCGACGGCGTGGCCGACGGCACGATATGGGTCGCCGTGGCCGGAAAATCGGCCCCATAGCTTTCCACGCGATGGTCGGTCATCAGCTCAACAGCATGACCGCGCCGGCGCAGTTCCTGCGCTAGGGCCATGGCTGGAAACAGGTGCCCGCCCGTTCCTCCGGCAATCAAGGTGAACGTGCTCATTCGGCAGGCGCCATGGGTGCAACTGCACTGCGGAAGCTTGGGATGCCCGTGGTCATGCGCTCTTCAGGCTTGGTGCGGGTAAAGGCCAGCATCAGCCCCATGCCAAAGGCGATGGCGATCATGGACGTGCCACCATAGGACACGAAAGGCAAGGTCATCCCCTTGGGCGGGATAAGGTTGAGATTAACCGCCAGGTTGATACCCGACTGCATGGCGAACTGGATGGCGAGCGTCGACGCCGCAAGACGGGCAAAAAGGCTGGTCTGGCGCTGCGCGCCCATCATCGCCCGGATCACCAGGAACGCAATCAACGCCACCAGCACCATGCAGAACAGGATGCCGAACTCGCCGGCAGCCGCGGAAAAAACATAGTCGGCATGGGCGTCAGGAATGAGTTTCTTGGCAATCGACTCGCCCGGACCCCGCCCGAACCAGCCGCCTTCCAGCAGCGACTGCAGCGCGCGGTCGATCTGATAAGTATTGCCACCCCCTTCGGGGTTGAGGAACGTGTCGATACGGCGCGAAACGTGCGGGAAGAACAGGTACGCGCCAAACAGCAGGCCGCCGGCCGCGCCGGCCAGGCCAAAGATCACGAACCATGAAATGCCCGACAAAAACAGCAGCACGGCATAGGTGCCGAGCACCAACGCTGTCTGCC
>CAKTFF010000580.1 GCA_934553185.1 uncultured Devosia sp. | reverse complement strand
GCCCCGGCTCCAGCGAACCCAGAGGGTGATGCTGACCAGCGACAGAACGCCAAAGATCAGCCATTCCAGTGCCCAGCCCATGGGCTGAAGCAGGCTCACAAGGCCGGTGATGATGCCGGCGATGCCCATCCACAGGAGAAAGCCGCCAGGCAGAACCAGTTCAAGCGCCAGCAGAACCATGCCGGCGACCAGCCAGGCCCAAGGGCCGTTGCTTGATAAGTAGTCGATCACCTGCATGGCACGCCTTTATGACTGACCGGCGGAAGGGGGACGACTTGGCCGGACCGGGACGCTTGCCGAGCCGTTGCCAAAGGCCTCGCGCGCAATCTCGGCAATGCCCCCGATCGAGCCGATGACGCTGGCAGCCTCAACAGGCAGCATCAGCACCTTCTGGTTGGGCGACGTGGCTATTCTGCCTAGCGCTTCGATGTAATTATTGGCGACGAAATAGTTTATCGCCTGCACGCTACCCGAAGCGATGGCGTCGCTCACCATCTGCGTCGCCTTGGCCTCGGCCTCCGCAGCACGCTCGCGTGCCTCCGCATCGCGGAACGCCGCCTCCTTGCGCCCCTCCGCTTCGAGAACCTGAGCCTGCTTTGCGCCTTCGGCCTGCAGGATCGCCGATTGACGGCGACCTTCCGCCTCAAGGATGGCCGCGCGCTTTTCGCGCTCCGCCTTCATCTGCCGACCCATGGAGTCCACCAGATCCTTTGGCGGATCGATGTCCTTGATCTCGATGCGGGTGATCTTGACGCCCCAGGGCGAAACAGCCGTATCCACAACGCGCAGCAGCCGCTCGTTAATCTCGTCACGGTGGCTGAGGAGTTCGTCGAGATCCATCGAGCCCATGACGGTGCGGATATTGGTCATGGTGAGGTTGAGAATGGCGTTTTCAAGGTTGGCCACCTCGTAGGCCGCGGCTGCGGCGTCAAGGATCTGATAGAAGGTGACGCCATTGGCGGTGATCGACGCATTGTCGCGTGTGATCACCTCCTGGTGGGGCACATCGAGTACCTGCTCCATGACATTGATCCGCTTTCCCACGCTGTCGATGAAAGGGACGATGAGGTTGAGCCCGGGCTTCAGCGTCCTGGTATATTTGCCGAACCGCTCGATGGTAAAATTGTAGCCCTGCGGCACTGTCTTGGCGCCGGCAAACAGCACCAGCAGTGCGAGGATGCCGAGCACGATCAGCGTGATGCTGAGACCGTCCAGCCCAAAGCCTGCAAACCCGTCCATCGCTGATTCCCTTCCGCTTTCAACAAGGCAGACCTTATGGACCACAGCGGCCTGGCGCAACGCCGTGCGAATCGGAACGGAGTCCGGTCAGGACTCGTTGGAACCGCCTGAGAAAAGTAGCTGCGCCGCGCAGGAATCGAGCTGAACCATGGTCGCCAAAGCCGAAACACTACTCAAGGAATACCAGGCTAAGCGTGACTTCACCAAGACGCAGGAGCCTTCGGGGAACAAGGCTGGCACAAGCGCGGACGGTGCCCTGCGCTTTGTCGTGCAGAAGCACGATGCCACTCGGCTCCACTATGATTTCCGCATCGAACTGGATGGTGTGCTCAAGAGCTGGGCGGTGACCAAAGGACCGTCCGACAATCCGGCGGACAAGCGCCTTGCCGTGCATGTCGAAGACCACCCGGTGGACTACGGAACCTTTGAAGGCACGATCCCCGAAGGTGAGTATGGCGGCGGCACTGTCATGCTCTGGGACGAAGGCACGTGGGAGC
>CAKTFF010000579.1 GCA_934553185.1 uncultured Devosia sp. | reverse complement strand
CCGGCAAAGGCGATCAGCGCGCCAAGCACCTGATTGCGGCTGGGCCGTTCGCCCAGAAAGACAAACGCCAGCGCCATGGTGAAAAAGGCCTGCGTCTGCAGCACCAGCGAGGACAGGCCCGCCGACATGCCCCAGGCGATCGACAGGTTCAAAAACCCGTAAAGGGCAAAGCCGAAGGCGAGGCCATAGGCCACGACGAGGAACCACGGCGCCTTGGGCGGCCGAACAAACAGCGTGAGCGGGATCGCGGCGGCCAGAAAGCGTAAGGCGGCAGCGAGAACCGGCGGCAGCGCCTCGACGCTGAGCTTGATCACAACGAAGTTGAAGCCCCAGATGGCCACAACCAGAAGCGCCAGCAGCACATGGCGCAGGGGCATCATGCCACCTGCCGGCGCCGCAGACGCGGACCAAAAACGTTGAGCAGCAATCCGGCAAAGATCAGCAGGCTGCCCGCCACTTCAAGGCCGGTCATCGCCTCGCCCAGAAACAGGAATGCCGCAGCAAAGCCGACCACGGGCACCAGGAGCGAAAAAGGCGCGATCAGCGACGCCGGATGGCGGCCCAGCAACGCCGCCCACGCGCCATAGCCGACAAGCGTCGAGCCATAGGCGATGAACAGCACTGCGCCGATCGCCCGCGGCGTCAGCGAAAGGAGGTCGGCAAACGGCGCTGTGCCTTCGGTAAGAAGGGTTAGCGCCAGCATGGGCAGAGGCGGCACGAGGCTCGACCACACCACAAAGCCGAGCATATCGACCTTGCCGGCGCGCTTGGTGACGATGTTGCTCCCCGCCCAGGACAGGGCTGCTACCAGCGTCAGCAGGAGCGGCAGCAAGACGGCGCCGCCCAGATGCTCGGCCGCGATCGTGCCAAGTCCGGCAAGGGCAACAGCCGCCCCGCCCAGCTGCACCGCAGTTGGCCGGTCACCCAGAAGGGCAATGGCCAGCGCCATGGTGAAAAACACCTGCATCTGCATCACGAGGCTCGCCAGTCCTGCCGGCATGCCCATGCGCATGGCGGTAAACAGAAAGCTGAACTGCAGCACGCCGACAAGGAGGCCATAGAGGACCAGAATGGGCCAGCCCACTTTAGGGCGCCGGACAAAGAACACGGCGGGCAGGGCGCAGCCAAGGTAGCGCAGGGCGGTCAGCAGAAAGGGCGAGATTTCATCGACACCCCAGCGGATGGCAACAAAGTTCAGCCCCCAGATGCAAACGACGCCGAGCGCCAGCCAGATATCACGAGGGGGCATGGGGGCCACTTGAGAGGAGCAAGCGCAACCAGTCAGGCGCCCGATCTGACGCCCGCCCCGCTGAGGGGAGGGCTGGAGTTGGAAATGTCGCCAAGTGGGGGCATGCCCCACCCGACCTCACGAGCCATGCAGAACCGTGGCGAAGTCTCAGGCGGCCTTGCGGGACTGGAGCCCCCGGGCGATCAGTTCCTCGGCGATCTGGATGGTGTTGAGCGCCGCGCCCTTGCGCAGATTGTCCGACACGACCCAGATGTTGAGCCCGTTTTCGATCGTGGCGTCTTCGCGGATGCGGGAGACATAGGTGTCGTATTCGCCCACCGATTCCACCGGCGTCGCGTAGCCACCCGGCTCGCGCTTGTCGAGAACGGCAACGCCGGGCGCTTCGCGCAGGATGTCGCGGGCCTCATCGGGCGAAATGGGGTTCTCAAATTCGATATTGACCGCTTCCGAATGGCCCACGAAAACCGGCACGCGCACGGCGGTGCAGGTC
>CAKTFF010000578.1 GCA_934553185.1 uncultured Devosia sp. | reverse complement strand
GATCCCGGTCTCAGTAACCGTCGTCAACACCCGAAACCTAGGTGTTCAAGGTGGAATTAGCCGCTTCGGAAATTTCTTACAGGCGCGCGGTGGGGCAGGCGGAGGAACCGACGATGTCAACGCCGGCTTCAATCGTGAATGGTTCGGCGGCGGCGGCGGCTATGGTGAGACTGCCGGCGGGAGCTCCATCAAAGCCGGAGCGGGCGGTGCTGGAAGCTTTATCAGTTCTTCCACTCAAAGATATGCCAGCGGCGGTGTCTCAGACAACGGTGGTAAGGGAGGCATGTCCGGTGCGGTTGGCCAAGACGGCGTAGCGCCAGGTGGTGGAGGCGGTTCAGCTGGTCGGTCGGCGGGCTCGAGTGCGGGTCCGTCCGGCGCGGGTGGTCGCGGTGAGGTCCGTGTCACCCGCTTTAAGCGGAGGAAGCCGATATGAGAGCAGCAGTCATCGTTTCTGGGGTTGTTACCAACATCATCGAGGCATCGCTAGGGTTCAAAGTGGCCGGCGCTACAATGATCGCCAGCGAGACTGCCGCTATTGGCGACACCTACAAGGCTGGAAGGTTCAACCCGCCGTCGCCCGCTCAGCCTGACATTCCTGCGCTGGTAAGCATGCGTCAAGCCCGCCTAGCCTTGTTGGCAGCCGGGATACTGGATCAGGCAGAAGCTGCCCTGGCGGCAATGCCTGGATCAACTGGGCGCGCTGCTCAGATCGAGTGGGAATACGCAACCGAGCTGCGGCGCGATCATCCGCTGATCGTAAGCCTCGGAGAAAGTCTTGGACTGGACAAGGCCGCGATCGACGCGCTGTTCGTTCAGGCTGCCGCGATCGTCTGAACCAACCCTGACATCACGATCCTGAAGCCAACCCCGCTCTGCCGGGCGCTTGGTCACGCCCTTACGCCCTTGGGCAAGGCATTACCCAAGAAGGAGCCAGTTGATGGCACTCCCGAAGATTGGCTTCGTCCTGGATACTCAGGAGGCCGAAAACCTCGTTCCGTCGTCTGCTGAAATGTCTGTCATCGGTGCTGTTGTCACCGCTCCGGCCAAAGCAGGCGGCATCGAGTACAATAAGCTCTATGCTGTGAACTCCGATGATGCCGAGTTCTTCACGTCGCTTGGTGCCACCGGTACAGCGCAAGGCGCGATCCTTGGCGCAGGAAAGCAGCTTGGGCAGTTGCAGTCCTCAACGCGGATGGTGATCAACGTTGTTCCGGCGGGCGCAAACGCTCAGGAGACGATCGCAAACATCGTCGGTAACGCCGCCACAAAGACCGGTGTGCACGCCTTCAAGAAGGCAGGCCAGCAGGTTGGTGTTATCCCGCGCATTCTGATCTCTCCCGGGTTCACTTCACAGCAGGTGGACAACGACGGCACGCTTTTGGCGAATGCCGTGTGTGCCGAACTTGCAACCGTCTGCGAAAGCCTTCTTGCCGTCGCACCGGTGACCGGCCCTGCAACCACCAAACAGGCGGCGTTGGACTGGCGCGAGACCCTGGCATCCAAGCGGCTTATCCCGACCGAAACGGACGTGATCATTCAAGGTCCGAATGGACCCATCACCGTTCCGTCCGACGCTTACGTCGCCGGTCTCATCAATCGGGTCGATGAACTGCATGGCGGCATGCCTTTCCACAGCGCGGGCAACCGTGAACTCTACGGTGTTCTCGGGCCTTCGCGCCTGATCGACTTCTCGCTGACCGACGGCGACAGCGAAGGGCAGACCCTGCTCAATGCGGATCTCGGCATCATTG
>CAKTFF010000577.1 GCA_934553185.1 uncultured Devosia sp. | reverse complement strand
GCATGTTCATGATCGCGGCCGGTACCTTCCTACGAGAATGCGAGGCTTTGGCCTCCGACACTTTCACGACGGCGCAAGCGGCAGTGAACGGCGCCAAGATCGATCTCGACTTTGTTCGCCTGGATGCAACAGCCTTCGCTGCCGCACCAAACATTTCAGTCGACTATGCAATCTTCGAGCGCACCGACAAGGCGGCGGTCGTCCCCGTGGCTTTCAGCTGGTCCGATCTGGGCAGTTGGGACGCCGTGTGGCAGACCAGCGAGAAGGACAAGGGCGGCAATGTCGCTCAGGGTCCAGTGACGTTGAGCGATGTCACCAATTCCCTGGTCATGACCGAGCACGCCCATGTGGCGGTCCAAGGGCTTGACGACCTCGCGGTCATCGCCACGCATGACGCAGTGTTTGTCGGACGCCTCTCCGAAGCGCAAAAGGTCGGCCCGATCGTCAAGCTGCTGCGAGCCGACAAGGCAACGGCCAGCCTTACCGAAATCCACAAGACGGCTTATCGCCCCTGGGGCGGCTATTCATCGGTTCTGATTGGCGACCGGTTCCAGGTCAAGCGCCTGTTCGTCAAGCCCGGCAAGAAGCTCAGCCTCCAAAAGCACCACCACCGCGCCGAGCACTGGATCGTGGTGCGCGGCACCGCGGAGGTCACGGTGGACGGCCAGGTCACCATCCTGTCGGAGAACCAGTCCATCTACCTGCCTTTGGGCTGCACACACCGCCTGGCCAATCCCGGCAAGATCGAATTGGAACTGATCGAGGTGCAGACTGGCTCCTATCTGGGCGAAGACGATATTATCCGCATCGAAGACGAGTTCGGCCGGGCTTAGCCCCGGCTGGTTCTCCACGAGGATCAGCAGGCCGAGATCGCTCCCATATTGCGTCGAGACACACCCGGTGCTAGACGGCACTCGGCGCCGGTATAGCTCAGTTGGTAGAGCACCTGATTTGTAATCAGGGGGTCGCGGGTTCGAACCCTGCTGCCGGCACCATAATTCTCCAGGATTTGTGCGCTCTTGAGCTGCTTGCATCTTAACCGGTGGGCAGCGGAAAAATTGTATAGCGCACTTACATCTTCTTTAGCCTAAGTGCGGCTACCGCCAGTATCTAAGGAGGCAGGAGCCTGGCGTTAATCCCAGGCATCGTTCGAGCCGGCATGCTTGGAGGCCAAAGCACGATGCAGGCACAGGTGGCGCAGCGGTGAGAATCGACGTTCTGGGGCCTCCAGGCACAGCCTGCATATCTCTCTCCTGATGTGCCAAAGGAGCTCTTGCCTGATTGTGGCTTGATAGTGCTAAGCTCAATGAACACTGGAGAGTTCTTTCGATGACCGATGACCAAGCCGCCTTTCTGTCGATCCTGTGCTTTATCATTTCAGCGGTTGCGTGGTTTTCCTCGGCATTGATTACGCCGCTTGCAATTAAGAGCTACTTGAGCGACCCGCCAGACCACGTCGTGGTCAGACTGCGACTGGGTAGCTGCCTCAATGCCGGCGGTGCGATTTTTGCTGCTGCAGGTGCTGTGTTCCAGGCATATGCATCTGCACACTAGCTTCTTCGCCTAGTCATCGAGCAGCTAAGAACAAAATGCTCCGCACCAGAGTTCTGATGCGGAGCAGTGCTAATCGGTTTAACTCGCCAAGATGCGATCAGTAGTCGAACTGCTTGGCCAGGGTAATCTTGAAGGTGCGGCCGACGGAGCGATCTACGGAGAGGTTCTCGCGGTAGTCGGCATCAAACAGATTGTCGATGCCGAAC
>CAKTFF010000576.1 GCA_934553185.1 uncultured Devosia sp. | reverse complement strand
TGGCCCCTTCCGGGCCGCCGCTGAGGCAAATGATACCTTCGAGCCGCTCGCGCGTCAGCCAGTCGAGCTGCGCGCGTGCCGTTCCACCATCGCCCTCAAGGTAGGATTGGGAAACCAGCCGCGACAGGTTGCCGAAACCGACCTCGGTTTGCGCCAGCAGCACCACGCTGGATTTACCCGCCCAGGCAACGTGGCCGCGCTCGCTGATCCGTTCTTCGGCGGCGGCGAAGTCGATGGAGAGCTCGACGCCGGTAAGCGGCTGAATGCCCTTCTTGCTGGCCTTTTCCGAAAACTCCAACGCGCCGAACAGATTGCCCGTGTCGGCAATGCCGACGGCCGGCTGGTTATCCTCCTTGGCCAGCTTGAGGATCGTTTCAAGCTGCAGCGCTCCTTCGAGCAGGGAGTAAGCCGAATGGACGTGGAGGTGAATGAAACCGGGACCGCTCATGATCGCTCTTATGCCCGGCCGGCGCAGCGGTTCATACCATTGCGCGGCCGCTATCCACAGGCAGGGTCACACGAGTCGGGCCAGGATATCCATCCAGGTCAGCGAACCAATTGTGAAAGCGCCCAGCGTAACGAAAGCGGCAAAGTCCTTGATGAACGACAGCATCTCTATCCCCGTAAGTTCCTGCTGTGTTCTTATATGTTCGTATTTTGTTCTTGTCTACCTGGTGAATCGGGAACAGCGGGGATTGGGGCAGTTGAGTTAGCGGAGTGTTAACACTGCGCGAGGCGCCGGCGCTCGAGCACTCCTCCAAAGAAAAAGGCCCGGATCACTCCGGGCCTTTGCTCTCTCACTTGTCGGCAGTCGCCTTTGGCTTTTTCGGCTTGGGCAGCGCCTTGGGCTTTGCCGGCTGCGGGGGCACCGCAATCAGCTCCAGCTTGGCATCCTGTCCTTCCCCAACCACCGCGACGGTGACCGTGCCACCATTGACCAGTTCGCCAAACAGCACCTGATCGGCCAGCGGCTTCTTGATGTGCTCCTGGATGACCCGGCCCAGCGGGCGGGCACCCATGCGCTCGTCATAGCCCCGTTCTGCCAGCCAGTCAGCAGCTTCGGGCTGGAGGACGATGGTCACGCCGCGTTCGGCCAGCTGCCCTTCGAGCTGCAGGACGAACTTCTCGACCACGCGGCGCACCACTTCGCGCGGCAGCGGCGCAAACGAGATGATCGCATCGAGCCGATTGCGGAACTCGGGCGTGAACGTGCGATTGATCGCATCCTCGTCGTCACCCACTTCGCGCTTGCGGCCAAAGCCGATCGGCGAGCGGGCAAGTTCAGAAGCGCCCACATTGGACGTCATGATCAGGATGACGTTGCGGAAGTCGACCGACTTGCCGTTGTGGTCCGTCAGCTTGCCGTGATCCATCACCTGCAGCAGGATGTTGTAAAGGTCCGGATGGGCCTTCTCGATTTCGTCCAGCAGCACCACGCAATGGGGATGCTGATCAACGCCATCGGTCAGCAAGCCGCCCTGGTCGAACCCGACATATCCCGGAGGCGCACCGATCAGGCGCGACACGGTGTGACGCTCCATATATTCGGACATGTCGAACCGCAGCAGTTCCACGCCAAGCGTATCGGCAAGTTGCTTGGCCACTTCGGTCTTGCCCACGCCGGTTGGACCGGTGAACAAGTACGAGCCGATCGGCTTTTCCGGCTCCCGCAGGCCGGCCCGGGCGAGCTTGATGGCCGAGGTCAGCGCAATGATGGCATTGTCCTGCCCATAGACCACGGTCTTGAGGCTCTGCTCGAGAC
>CAKTFF010000575.1 GCA_934553185.1 uncultured Devosia sp. | reverse complement strand
GACGCGCCGCCTTTCCCCGCCCGACAGGGACAGGGCATTGGCCTTGGCCAGGTGCCCGATCGAAAACTCCTCAAGCAAGGCCGTCAGCCGCTTCTTGCGCTCCGCGCCGCCGCGAACATGGTTTTCGAGCACCGCCATGATATTGCCCGCAACGCTCAGCCCGCGAAAGATCGAGGGCTCCTGCGGCAGGTAGCCGATCCCCAGCCGGCCGCGCTGAAACAAGGGCAGGCGGGTAATATCGCGCCCATCAAGGCTGATCGTGCCGCCATCGGGCTTCACCAGCCCCATGATCATGGTGAAAACCGTGGTCTTGCCCGCCCCATTGGGGCCCAGCAGGCCCACCGCTTCGCCCCGCCGCACGGCGATGGACACGTCGCGCACCACGACGCGCTTGCCGAACGAGCGCGCCAGGCCATGGGCAACCAGCCAGCCGGTCTGGTCGATGCGCCGCTTGGGCTCCTCGATCGTGTCGGTCATTGGGAGGAAAACACCCCGGTGACGCGTCCGCCGCTTTCGCTGGTGAAGGTGGACACATTGGTGGCAAGGTTCACCACCAGTTCGCCGGCATCGATCGTGCCGCCCGAATTGACCACTTCCACATTGCCGGTCAGCCGCAGCATCTGGTCGGCGGGGGTGAACACCGCCTGCTCGCCCGTCGCCACCTGTTCGGGCGTTTCGAGCTTCACCGTGCCCGTGGCGACAAAGCTCTCGATATCGGTGGTGCCGCCCTCCCCATAGATGGCGACCACCTTGTCGGCCCAAACGTTGACCGAAGGGTGGACCACTTCCACATTGCCGGTAAACACCGCTTCGGACGTGTTTTCATCCACGGTGAACAGATCGGCGGTGATCTCCACCGGCTGCGATGGAGTTTCGCCTTCCGCCGGCACCGGAGCCGGGATGGGCAGGGGAACCGGAGCGTCCTGGGCGACGGCGGCAAGGCTCGACAAGGTCAGCAAGGCGAGAGGCAGCAGGGGCTTGATCATGGATCGCTCTTGGCTCCGGGTGTGGACGGCAGGGTGACGGTGGCGCGCGTAAAAGTCCAGACCAGCCGTGCCGCATCATAGGTCATGCCCTCGGCCACCAGGTGCGTGCCGTCCGCATAATCGATGGTGACCGAACCGTTGCCCACCAGCTGCTGGTCGGGATAATCAAACACCGTGTCGCGGAGAACGCCCGTGGTTCCGGCCGAGTTGCGCACATTGGCCGCGCCCGCCACCACCACGGTTTCGGTTGCGGTATCAAGCAGGGCCTCGGGCGCCGCGATTTCCATGCGATACCCGTCCGGCCGCGCCGTGGTGAGCGCCGCATCGCGGAGGGCAATCTGCTCGGCCGCGGACATGGCCGCTTCCGCCCCCCGCGCCGAAACCCGGTAGGTCGTGCCGTCTCCCAGCACGCCGGCATATTCGGGCGTGTCCACCCGGATCGTATCGGAGGAAACCGTGATGGCGCCCACCCCCGCCTCGCGGACCAGGCCCGCCCAGGCGATCTGCATCCCCATGACCCCGAGCGCCAGGACGCCCAGCACCGGCACACCGATGCGCAAGGCCCCCACCACGCGATTGCGCAGGGCGAGACGCTGGTAAACGCGTCCGCGCGCCACGGCATCGGCCTGCATGTCCATCATGAAACCCCAAGCTCAGCTATGGGCGAAGATGTCGGTTTCTTCCCATCCCAGCAAGTCAAGTTCGCAGCGGGTGGGCAAGAAATCAAAGCACGATTTCGCCAGCGCCGTCCGCCCCTCGCGCGCCAGCATGCGGTC
>CAKTFF010000574.1 GCA_934553185.1 uncultured Devosia sp. | reverse complement strand
TCTCTGGCCCGAGTGCGCCGCGGCGAGACCAAGATGATCGGCGAAATCGCGCTGCAGCCGACCACCCCGAAGACGGTCCTCGAGCAGACCCTGCTCGAACTCAAGCGCACCGGATCTGCCGGTCTCGGCCCTAGCCGAAAACCACCGTCTTGCGCCCGTTCAGCATGACTCGGCTTTCTAGATGCAGCTTGACGGCACGTGCCAGCACGCGGCTTTCGATGTCTCGGCCGGCGGCGACGAGATCGTCCGGGCTCATGGCGTGGGTCACGCGCGCGGTTTCCTGCTCGATGATCGGGCCTTCATCAAGGGCTGGCGTGACATAGTGCGCCGTGGCGCCGATCAGCTTCACGCCGCGCTCATGGGCCTGATGATAGGGCTTGGCACCCTTGAAGCTTGGGAGGAAGGAATGGTGGATATTGATCACCTTGCCAAAGAGCCGGGTCGCCAGATTGTCTGAGAGAACCTGCATGTAGCGCGCGAGCACCAGCAGGTCGGCTTCGGTCTGCCGCACAATGGCCAGCACCTGCTCTTCCTGAGCGGCCTTGGTGTCCTTGCTGATGGGCAGAAGGTGAAAGGGGATGCCGGCGTCGTCGGCGATCTTTTGGGCATCAGGATGATTGGAGATGATGGCGGCAACTTCGGCATCGAGCCAGCCGACCCGAATTTGATACAGCAGGTGAAGGAGAGCATGGTCGAACCGGGAGACCATAATGACGATGCGCTTTTTGCGCCCTTCATCGACCAGTTGGGTCTTCATGTCGAAGCGCTCCATCGGGGAGCGCAGGGCGCGCTCGATGGCGGCGTGGCTTAGGCCTTGAGGTGCCGTGAACGCCAGGCGCATAAAGAAGCGGCCGGTTTCGCGATCCCAGAACTGATTGGACTCGGCGATATTGGCGTTGAGACCGGCCAATTCGGTGGTGATCGCAGCAACGATCCCGGGACGATCTTCACAGGACAGGGTGAGTACGAAGTTGGCTGAGGACATCATGAGCCTTCACGTCAGAACCGCTCACCTATCGAGCGGGCAGCCCAATCCGTCAAGGCTCAAGAAAAAGGGCCGCCCAATGGGCGGCCCTTTCCGAGTTTAGTGGCTCTGAAAGCCGAAGGAGGACGGTGTCAGGCGGAAACCTCCGCAATCATAGACACCTGAAAACCCAGACCTTCGAGAACCTTAAGCTCATTAGACACTGGATCACCTCCTTTGCATTGGTTGAACATGAGGGGAGGATGCCCTTCCCTCCGCATGCTGTCCAATCACAGATTGTGGAGCGGCAAGGCTCTTAGGCGCGCGCCTTCTTGGGACGCGCGCGGAGCTGCAGAATCGTTGCGGCGAGGACGCCAAGGGTGACGATGCCGATAATGATGGTCGCAAGGGCGTTGACGTCCGGCGAGACGCCAAGGCGCACCTTGGAAAAGATCACCATGGGTAGGGTCGACGATCCTGGGCCGGAGACGAAGCTGGCAATCACCAGATCGTCCAACGACAGGGTGAAGCCCAGCAGCCATCCCGAGACCAGGGCCGGCGCGATGATGGGCAGGGTGACATCGAAAAAGGTACGAACCGGGCTGGCGCCCAGATCCATGGCCGCTTCTTCAAGGCTACGGTCGAAATCGGACAGGCGCGACTGTACCACCACACAGACATAGGCGGTACAGAAGGTGGCGTGCGCGATGACGATGGTGAGCATGCCGCGGCCCTGCGGCCAGCCGAGGATACTCTCCATGGCGACAAACAGCAGCAGCAGGGACAGACCGGTGATGACT
>CAKTFF010000573.1 GCA_934553185.1 uncultured Devosia sp. | reverse complement strand
CTCGAAGCCAACTTCGCCCCGCTCGGCACCTGGTCCGAGGAGTTCGATCCTGGCCAGCCCATCACCACCCGCGACGTCGTCGCCAAGGTTCAGGCAGCCCTGGGCAAGCTCGGCTTTGATGCCGGTGAACCCGATGGCCTCTCCGGCCCGAAAACCGAAGAAGCCATCAAGGCCTTCGAGCGCGGCACCGGCATGACCGAAAGCGGCACCATCAATCCGCGCCTGCTGGCGGTGCTGGGCAGCCAGCCGGTCTGATCACCGTCTAGCCGCGCGTTAGCGATAGCGACGAATAGGCAAAGGTTTCTGCTTGCGGCAGAAACCTTTGCTCTTTTTTTGACATAGCCTTGTGTAAGGTCATTGGACGTCGTCCAATGCAACGCGGAACAGGGTCTTGCAGGTCTATCTGCCGATCGCCGAACTCTCCGTAAACCTCTTCTTTCTCGTGGGGATCGGAGGGGCGGTCGGCTTTTTGTCCGGACTCTTCGGCGTTGGTGGCGGCTTCCTGCTGACGCCACTGCTGATTTTCTCCGGCGTTCCCGCGCCCGTTGCCGTCGCGTCGGTCACGGGGCAGGTGGTGGCTGCCTCCACCTCAGGCGCCCTGGCGCATTACCGGCGCGGCGCCATCGACCTTCACCTCGCCATGTATCTGGTGCTGTCCGGCGTTCTTGGCGCCTTTGGCGGCGTCGCCATGTTCGCGCTCCTGCGCGACGCCGGCCAGCTCGATCTCGTGATTTCCGTCGGCTTTCTCGTGCTGCTTGGCTCCGTAGGCACCCTGATGCTGATTGAATCCACCCGCGCCATCCTGAAGCAGCGCAAAGGCATCGTGGTGCGTGAGCGCCTCCCCAATCAGCACAGCTGGATTCACGGCTTGCCCATGCGGGTGCGCTTCAAGAAATCGCGGCTCTATATCAGCGTCCTCCCCGTTCTCCTCATCGGTCTGTTTATCGGCTTTGTCGGCTCGCTTCTGGGCATTGGCGGCGGCTTCATCATGGTGCCAGCGCTGGTTTACCTCCTGCGCGTGCCTGGCAGCGTGGTGATCGGCACATCGCTGGCGCAGGTGGTGGCGATGATGGCCGCCACCACCGTGCTCCATGCGGTCCAGAGCCAAAGCGTCGACATCCTCCTTGCCTTCTGCCTCATGGTGGGCGGCACGGCAGGCGCTCAGTTCGGCGCATCGGCAGGCAAGTATCTGCGCGGCGAACAGTTGCGGGGCCTCCTGGCCCTTCTGGTGCTTGCCGTGGCCATCCGCTTTGGCTTGTCCCTGGTGCTGGCACCAGCCGACCCGTTCAGCATGGCCGTCGTGGGAGGAGGGCAATGATCCGGCTGCTGGCTCTCCTTGTCCTACTGCTCGCCGCGATCGTTCCGGCGCGCGCCGAACGTCTCGTCTCCCAGTTGAGCAACGACTCGGTGGAGATCACCTCCAGTTTTGCCGGCGAGCGCATGAGCTTTTTCGGCACCATTGCCCCCGATGCCGGCTCGGAGCAGAAGTTTGTCGAAGGACCCTATCACGTGGTTGTCGTCGTTCTCGGCCCGACACAGAACCGCGTTGCGCGCGAGAAAACCAACTTCTTCGGCATCTGGCTCAATAGCGGCCAGGTGGAGTTCACCAATTTTCCGAGCTATTTCCAGGTCCTGTCCAGCGGCAGGCTGTCCGACATCGCCGATGTCACCACCCTAACCACCAATTATATCCTGCCCGAGTCCCACACCCTTGTGGCCGACGGGAGCGACTGGTGGAACGGGGCGATCTTCGGCCGCGAACTGATCCG
>CAKTFF010000572.1 GCA_934553185.1 uncultured Devosia sp. | reverse complement strand
CCGGCTTGCGGCGCGGCGCGATATCCTTCACCCGCATGCGCCAGCCATTCTCCCGCGTCGCAGGCGCCACCAGAACGGCGCGATCCTGGCTGTCATATCGAATAAACGGCATCCCCGTGGAGATGAAACCAGTGCCGATCAACCGGCCTTCCCGACCAGGCTCGGTGACTGGCTGGTCTTGGTCATTCACGAGCTCTGCCAAGCCGTAAAGCGGCTCGAACTCGTAGACGCCTGGTGCACCTGCCACCTCTCCGGCGAATAGTGATTTTTCGCTGAGACCGTAGAACGGAGCGAAGATCACCTGTTCCCCTAAAGCGGCTGAGATGATGGTCCGCTGATGAGGCAGGAGCGGCTCGGAGATGGGCATCACCCCTTCGATAGGAACACGCGGCCGGCGCACGATCTTGAGCATAATGCGGCAGAAGATCTCAAGCGCCGACGGATAAGAGTTGATGAAGCGGATGCCGCGCTGGTCGATCAAATCGAGATAGCGGGCCACCTCACTTTCACCGAGCGGAAATACGGATAATCGCAATTCCCGCAGGCCGGGGTCCCATGCCTCGCTCGTTCCGGTTTCATCGAGGCGAAAGCCGCGAAGCACCGCCCTTGCGTCGCCCTCATTAAGGCCGGTGCGGCTCCAGACGTGATTGACGAATGCGATTTCGCGCACCGAGCGATCCTTATCGCGGTAAAAGGCGAAAGGCTGTTCGCCATTGGAGCCCGACGTGGTGCTGTAGTCCATCTGCGCCTTGGGCGCGGCCAGAGCATCATCGCCTGCCGCCGTAAGGGCAGCCTTGGAAAGGATCGGTAGCTTGGCCAGATGGGCGTAGTCCAGGGCTGCAAAATCTGGACTGAGGCCAAATGCGGCTTCCATATTGGCGCGGTGAAAGGCACTGCCCCCCCAGGCTTGCTCCAGCAATTGGCGCAATGCCGAAAGCTGCTCGTCCTCAGCAAACACCGGATCCACCGCACTGCGCCCGATGCGCTCACGCATGTTTCGGTAGGACTTGCCATATTTGAGCGAAGTCGGCGCCAGGGCCACGACCGGTGCAATGGCCCGCTTTACAGATGCAGGGCTGCGAACATAGGCACCGCGCGCGATATCGAGCAGTTTCATGGCTCCATCCCCACAAGCTCGCTGGATGAGCGCCCGCTGGAGCGCGCACTTTCGGCAATCTCGATCAGGACCGAGCGGCCAGTGCTGCCGACAGGTCCTGTCCAAACGATCCGATTGGCGGGCACTTTCAGTCCGAAACTCGGCGACACCCAACCGCCTCCATGGTCACCGCCCCGAAACACCTCAACGCCCTGCCCTTCAAAGCGCAGAGCGACGAGACGATCCGGACCGGATGAAACGATAACCTTGTCGCCCTCGAGCTCACAGGAAAGGCCAGGCGCCAGTTGGAACACCACTTGGGCCTCTTGCGAGTCGTCTCTGCCCAGGAGAGCATCGGTAATCCGGTAGCCCGTTTCCGTGCGCTCAATGCTGCGTTGATGCAGGACGCCATGGGATTTCTGGTAACCGTCATGGTGCGCTTTGATCGTCCAGCGGTCACCGCCATGAAAGTGGTCGAGTTGCGCCTTCGCCTTGTGCGACCAGTTGAACGGTCCGGAAATGAGGCTTTGATCAGCCCCGTCCAGAGACAGGGTATTGTGAGCGGCAGTGCCCCGGAACCAATCTCGCCACGCGCCGCCTGAATGGTAGAGGTAGGTGCCGGGATCGACCAGCACGGGCACGCCATCAACAGCAAGCATAATCGAAAGCGCATC
>CAKTFF010000571.1 GCA_934553185.1 uncultured Devosia sp. | reverse complement strand
GCTCTGCCGTGGTCAGCACCGACTCCGGATCGTTGATGAGCCCTATCCCCGATGGCCCAAGCAGCAAACCGGCCGCCAGGTAGCCGAGGACAGAGCCAAGACCGAGCCTCTTGAACAAGGGGACCGCAAGCACGGCCGCTCCCAACAGGACCACAACCGGAACGAGGTCTACGCCATGGGAAGCGGCGGCTGCAGCATGTTCAACAACGTCGCCGGCCACGATGATCTCCCCTTGGGTTCGACACGGAGTGTTTCATCCGGGCGGCTAACGGCGTCAAGTTCCGATGCTGCATGGCGGCTGGCCACGGGAGCAGCGATGGCAGTCGACCACGGGAAGAATCGTGATTAAGGTGCGGAAAAGGTTGCCATTCCCCGCGAGTTCTTCATGCCCCGCAAGATCATCATCGATACCGATCCCGGCCAGGACGACGCCGTTGCCATTCTTCTGGCGCTGGCCTCGCCTGAAGAGTTGGAGGTGCTCGGTGTGGTCGCGGTTGCGGGCAATGTGGGGCTGCACCACAATGCCAATAATGCCCGCAAGGTGGTGGAGCTGTCGGGCCGCCGCGATGTGCCGGTCTACGCCGGCTGTGCCCGCCCGCTGCGCCGCACGCTGGTGACCGCAGAACACGTCCATGGCGATACCGGCCTCAACGGCCCTGATCTGCCTGATCCCACCATCCCGCTTCAGGCTCAGCATGGCGTCGACTATCTTGTGGACACGCTGATGGCTGCCGAGCCCGGCACAATCACGCTCTGCACCCTGGGGCCGCTGACCAACATTGCCATGGCCATGATCAAGCAGCCCGCCATCATCGAGCGGATAGCCGAGATTGTCATGATGGGCGGCGCGTATTTCGAGGTGGGCAACATCACGCCGGCCGCCGAATTCAACATCTATGTCGATCCCGAGGCTGCCGACATCGTGCTGCGTTCGGGCGTGCCGATCACCATGCTGCCGCTCGACGTGACCCACCAGATCCAGTCGACCCCTGAGCGCCTGGCGGCAATCCTGGCTTTGGGCAACAATAGCGGCAAGGCCGTCCATGCCATGCTAAGCTTTTCGGAGAGCTTTGATCTCAAGAAATACGGCTGGGAAGGCGCGCCGCTGCACGACCCGACCGTTATCGCCTATCTCCTGCAGCCCGACCTGTTCGAGGCAAGGCAGTGCAATGTTTCGGTGGAGACCGCAAGCGAACTCACGGTGGGCATGACGGTGACCGACTATTGGCATGTCACCGACAAGCCGCGCAACGTCAACTACCTGCGCAATGGCGATGCCGAAGGCTTCTTCGCCCTGCTCACGGATCGTCTCGCCCGCCTGCCCTAGTGCCATGGAACCGCTAACGCTTCTTGCCTTCACCGTCGCTTATGCCATCGCCGTGCTGGTGCCTGGCCCCGGCGTTGCGGCCGTTGTTGCACGGGCGCTTGGTGGTGGCTTCAAGGGCGCCTTTCCCATGGTGCTCGGCATCCTTGCGGGCGATCTGCTGTATTTCGTGTTCGCCGTGTTCGGCCTCGCGACTATTGCCACCTGGTTTGCGCCGGTCTTTGTGGTGGTTCGCTGGGCCGGCGCGGCCTATCTGCTGTTTATCGCCTATAAGTTCTGGACCGCCCGCCATGGCAGCGAGCAGATGAAGCCCAAGAACGATGATTGGCTCCGGACCTTCCTCGCTGGCTTTTCCCTGACATTGGGCAATCCGAAGACCATCGTCTTCTACCTTGCCATTCTGCCCACGGTTATCCCGCTCAACCAGATGACCGCGCTGGCCTTTAC
>CAKTFF010000570.1 GCA_934553185.1 uncultured Devosia sp. | reverse complement strand
CCCTATTACGGCTTCTTCCGCCCCTATCATCTGACGAGCCTTGAAGTGCCGCTGACTTGCGCGCGCATCATGATCCAGGGCAAGCCCGACATGGTGCCGCTTCCGCGCCCGGTGGCCGAAGTTTGCGCAGTGGCCAAGCGCGACCTCATGCCCGGCGAGGCGCTCGATGCCATCGGGGAGACCTGCTACCGCTCCTATGCCATGACCGCTGCCGATGCCCAGGAAAAGGGCGCGGTTCCTGTTGGCCTTCTGGAAGGCGGAAAAGTCACGGCTCCTGTCGCCAAGGGCGAATTGCTGACCATCGCCAACAGCCAGCCCGACACAACCACGCGCTTGTGGGCTTTGCGGCAGGCACAAGACGAAATGCTGGGCTACTCCCGTCCGATCTCCTCGGCGAGCGGCAGGGGATAGCGCCGCCGCCGCGGCGGCAGCCGGTGCACACCGGCGCCCAACACCACGACAATGGTGCAGGCGGCAAACAGCACGCCGAACAGGGTCAGCGGATCGGTGGGCCCGGTCAGCGTCAGCAGCGGCACAGCGGCGGCGGGCGGATGGGTGACCCGCAGCACCAGCATGGCAAGGATCGCCAGCCCCACACAGGCGGTGGCCAGCCACCAGGGCTCGGGAACAACCTGCATGGCCAGCGACGCCAGCGCGGTGGCAATCAGGTAACCGGCAAAAATGTTGATCGGCTGCGCGCCGGGTGCTTCGGGCTGCCCGAACACCAGAAGCGCTGTTGGCGCGAGTGGTGCGAGCAAAAGCGGCAAGCCGGTGAGCGCTGCCAAAAGGCCAATCAGTGTCACCGTGGCGCATGCCGCGAGGGCAGACTTGCCATGTTCCCGCCAGTCGCGGCGCGGTTCGTGACGGGCGATGAAGCGGCGAAGGTGAGCGTTCATTGGCAAGCTTTTATCCAGCTCTCGGTTCGCAAGCCATATCTGTGTGCGGCCGTTGCGCTTGCCAGCAGCACCTGGGTGATTTAATTCGGACCAACGTTATCAGGTATTAGCCATGTCCGAACTTTCTTCCGATCCGCGCGCCCCCCAGCGTATTCGCCATGAAACCCGCCAGCGCCTGCTTGAGGTGATCCGTGTCACCGACATCACGCCCCGCATGCGCCGCTTTCGCTTGTCCGGAGACATGGCAGGTTTTGCTTCCCTGGGTCATGCCGATCATATCAAGGCCTTCTTTTTTCCCGCAGGTGTTGAACCCAAGCTTGTTCCCATTGGACCGAACGGCGCCCAGTATGGGGAGGGCGAACGGCCACAGATGCGCGATTATACGCCACGCCACTGGAGTGTGGGAGAAGGTTGGATCGAACTGGACTTCGTTTTGCACGGCGATGGCCCTGCCTCGAGCTGGGCTGCCGAGGCGAAGGTCGGCAGCAAGCTGGTGATTGGCGGGCCGCGCGGCTCGCTCGTGGTTCCACCGGCTTTCGATTGGTACCTGCTGGCCGGCGACGAAACCGCCCTGCCCGCGATCGGCCGGCGCATCGAGGAACTGCCCGCAGGCGCCAAGGTGCTGGCGGTGATCGAAGTGGCTGACGCGGGCGAACAGCAGCGGTTCGAAACGCGGGCTGATGTCTCGCTGCATTACTGTTTCCGCGATGGCCACCCGGCTGGCACGACGAGCCTGATTCTCGATGCGATCCGGTCCATGTCTTTCCCCCAAGGCGAGGCTTACGCTTACCTTGCCGGGGAGAGCACGATGAGCAAGGCTGTCCGCGCCCATCTGGTTGAAGAGCGCGGCTTCAACCCGGAATATGTCAAGGCCG
>CAKTFF010000569.1 GCA_934553185.1 uncultured Devosia sp. | reverse complement strand
GGCGGGTGCTGTTCCAGCCATCGCCGTCGCGGGTGAAGCGGACGCGATCATGGAGGCGGAACTCGCCATCTTTCCAGAATTCGATGGCGGTCGGCACGATGCGCATGCCGCTCCAGTTCTGCGGGCGCGGCACGGTTGTGTGCTCGATCAGGTCGCCGGTGAGCCCTGCGACCCGTTCAAGCAGTTCCTGGCGGCTGCTGACGGGCCGCGACTGCAGGGAGGCGGACGAGGCGATCTGGCTGCCGCGGGCCCGCGACGCGAAATATTCGTCGGCTTCTTCGGCCGTGACGACTTGCACGGGGCCGCGCATGCGCACCTGACGGCGCAGCGACTTCCAGTGCATGACCATGGCAGCCTGCGGGTTGGCCAAAAGCTGGCGGCCCTTCTCGCTTTCGAAATTGGTGAAAAAGCTGAAGCCTCGGGCGTCGCGACGATTAAGCAGCACCATGCGCACATCGGGCAGGCCATCACGGTCGACGGTGGCGAGCGCCATTGCATGGGGGTCGTTGGGCTCGCTCTCCTGAGCCAGGGCAAACCATTCCTCGAAAATGGCGAAGGGATCGAGACCGGTGCGATCGCCATCGTCAAAGAGCCGTTCGGTCAGGGTTTGAAGCATTGCGGATGCCTTTGTCGCGAGAACTGGACAATACGGGGAGCGGTGGCCATATAGGGCTTGAAACAGGGGCGAAGCAACGCCCCAGCAACCGATTGAAACCAGATGCGCGATCCTTATACCGTTCTTGGGGTGCCACGATCGGCAAGCGAGAAGGACATCAAGTCCGCTTATCGCAAGCTGGCCAAGAAATTTCACCCCGACCAAAATCCGGATGATCCGGCGGCGCACGGCAAATTTGCCGAGGCGACCAATGCCTATGACCTCCTTAACGATGCCGACAAGCGCGGGCAGTTCGACCGCGGCGAGATCGACGCCGACGGCAATCCAAAGTTTGCCGGGTTCAACCCGGGCGGCTTTGCCGGCGCGCGTGGGCGGGCCGGCGCAGGCGGCGGCAACTTCTCGCCCGAGGATATTCTCAAGGAATTCATGAGCGGCTTTGGCGGACAGCCGCGCGGCGCTGGCGCCGGGCGCGGGCCGGCGGGCGGCGCACAATGGGACCCGTTCAGCGGCACCGGCGCCGGAAGCGCTGGCGGGCGGAGCATGAAGGGCGATGACGTGGTGGTCAATGCCACGGTGTCGCTGGAGGATGCGCACAAGGCCGCGTCGGTGCCGGTGCGGATGCCGTCGGGCAAGGTGCTGTCGGTCAAGCTGCCCGAAAAGGTCGAGGAAGGCCAGCAGATCCGGCTCAAGGGCCAGGGCTCGCCGGGGCTCGGAGAACCTGGCGATGCGCTGGTGACCGTGCGGTTCGAAAAATCAAAGCAGTTTCGGCGGGACGGCGCGGACCTGCGCACGGATGTGCCGATTGCGCTTTATGAAGCCGTGCTGGGCGCCAAGGTGCGCGTGCCGACGCTGGATGGATCGGTGGAGCTCAACCTTCCCCCCGGCATCGACACGGGCAAGGCGCTGCGGCTCAAGGGCAAGGGGCTTTATGGGAGTGGCGATCTTTATGCCAATCTCAAGGTGATCCTGCCGCCGGGCGGCGATCCGGACCTCGAGGCCCTGGCGCGGTTCATGCGGGATCAGAAGCCGTACAAGGTTCGGGATTAGCTCTGGCCTAGTTCACGGCGCTGAAACCTAGCCCCTCGGGGCAGCGGCGCGCTGGAGGCGGTCGTTGATGGCTTCGCCCAGGCCGTGATGCGGAATGGGGGCGACGGCGATTATGG
>CAKTFF010000568.1 GCA_934553185.1 uncultured Devosia sp. | reverse complement strand
ATTCCTTCTGGCGGGCAGACGCTGAGCCAGTCCAGCCGCAGGGCAGTCCCTTGAACAATCCAGTTCTCATGATCCAGCGGTAGAAACGCCGCGAGCGCTTCCTTTTGGCCGCGGTAGACGACGTCGGCCTGGTATTCGGCGATGATGAGGGCCAGGCGGGCGATTTCGGCGGGGAAGTGGCGCAGTTCGATGCCGCGGAAATTGGTGAGCGGGATGTCGCTGCCCCTGCCCTGTTCGCCGCGCCGTTGGTTGATCGCCGCCTCGATGGCGCGCATTTCCTTGTAGGCGATCACCAGGAAGTTGCCCGAGCCGCAGGCGGGGTCGAAGACGCGGATGCGGGCCATGCGGTTGCGCAGATTGAGGAGCTTGCGCGCGTTGTCGCCGGCGTCGTCGAGCTTTTGGCGCAGGTCGTCGAGAAACAGCGGGTTGAGCACTTTGAGGATATTGGGCACTGAGGTGTAGTGCATGCCCAGCGCGCCGCGCTCCTCGTCGTCGGCCACGGCCTGGATCATCGAGCCGAAAATATCGGGGTTGATCTTGGTCCAGTCGAGCGAGCCGATATTGATGAGGTAGGAGCGGGCTATGCGCGAAAACTGTGGCACGTCGGTGGAGCCGGAAAACAGCCCGCCATTGACATAAGGGAAGGCATCGGCCCAGGGGCGAAGGCCCGCCGCCTTGCGATAGCGGCCATCGGGCGCGCCAGCGTGCTGGGTGGGGGTGTTCATGGCGGTGAAAACTGCGCTGATGACCTCGTGGGTGTCGGAGCCATCGCGCTCGGTCATCTGCTCCACCGTGGCGGTGAACAGCCGTTTGCCGTTGAAGATGTCGGTGTCTTCGGCAAAAAAGCAGAAGATCAGGCGGGCCATGAAGTGGTTCATGTCGGGCCGGCGCACTGCCGTGCCCCAGTCCGGATTGTCCTTGAGCAGCTCGACATAAAGGCGGTTCAGGCGGCTGGTGGCGCGAATGTCGAATGTGCTTTCGCGCACCTGCTTGACGGTGGAAATGCCCGCCAAAGCGAGGAACGAACCGAAATGGTTGGGGAAATCGCTGAAGGCGCAGATCACCGGCGCTTCATCGGACTGGAGGTCTTCGGCGTAGAGCTCGACGCCGTCGGTGGCGAGAACGAAGCGGGCCTTGAACCGCTTGGTGGCGGGGCTGGCCTTGAGCGCCTCGAAGGCGGCTGCGACGGCGACCGGCTCGGCGACCAGGATGTGGATATGATTGGTTTGCAGCACGCCGCCCAGATCGGACTTGTTGCTTTCGCCCGAGCGCAGGCGCTTGATCGTCGTGTCCTTGTTTCCAAAGGCGCGCAGGAACGACCAGGCAAACTCGGCCGGGTCAAACGGCTGCTCGGCCAGTTCGGATACAGCCTGTTCGATCTCGACCGCGTTCATGGCGCAAGACTCCATAGAAACTCTATATCGGACACCGAAGCACGCCCAGTGTCCGGAGGCAAACCACTGCTCAGATATCCCTGCCTCAGATATGAAGGCGCCGGATCCGAGCGATCACGGGAACCGCACCTTCACATAATGCGTCACGGCATCACCGGACAACTCGGCAGTGGCATTGGCGCTGCGTAAGAAAAAGGCGATGCGCCGCCCCATCCTTGATGAAGGTGGCTTTCGGTTCCCCTTACAATGAACACCATCACCCTCTCGCCTTCCTGTTCATCGAATGACGATGGATTTGGGGCAAGAACAGATCGCTAATTCGGTCGCGGATCAGGTTGACGAGATGCAGCGCCATCCTGTCGTCACTGGCGAACCCGCCGGCGCTAAGGCCA
>CAKTFF010000567.1 GCA_934553185.1 uncultured Devosia sp. | reverse complement strand
ATGCAGCAGAACGCGCACTGCATAGTCCGTGTAGCGGGTCAGCTGCATGGCGCAGGCATCATCATCGCGGAAATGTAGCCGCCCCATCAGACCGCTTCAACCAAAAGGTACACTTGACGTGCATGTTTGTAGCAGCAATAACATGCACGTAAATTGCATGTTTATGGACAACCTTGATGCAAACCGCTGTGACGATTGAGGAAGCCTGGCTCGATCCTCTGGTGAAGGGCTTCTACGCCCGCGTCCGCGCCGACCCGCTGCTCGCTCCCATCTTCGCTGAGAATGTGTCCGACTGGGAGGACCATCATCGAAGACTGGCCGATTTCTGGTCGTCGGTGATGCTCACCTCAGGACGTTACAAGGGCAATCCCGTCGCGCTCCACATGCGGTTCGCCAGGGCGATGACGCCGGAGAGCTTCGCTCGCTGGCTGGAGCTGTGGCGACAGACCAGCGTCGAGATGCTGCCGCCAGCCGCCGCGGTCCAGGCCAAGGCGGCGCGGATCGCCGAAAGCCGGGCCCTTGCCATCCGCCACTGCCGCCCTGTCACGCCCTGATTCACGGACAAAGGAGACACCGATGCCCCACCCGCTTACGCCCGCCACGATCGCCATCGTCAAGGCGACCATTCCCGCCCTCGCCGAACATGGAACGGCTATCACCACGGCCATGTACGCCCGCCTGTTCCAAGACGAACATATTCGCGCATTGTTCAACCACGCCAATCAGGGAGAGAGTGGCGCGCAGGTGCACGCTCTGGCGGCGGCGATCCTGGGCTATGCGCGGAACATCGACAATCTCGGCGCGCTCGCGCCGGTGGTGGATCGGATCGCATACAAGCATGTCGGCTATCACATCCTGCCGGAGCATTACCCGTTTGTGGCCAACGCGCTGCTCGGCGCGATCCGGGAGGTGCTGGGCGATGCGGCGAGCGACGATGTGCTCGCCGCCTGGGGGGAGGCTTACTGGTTCCTGGCGGAAATCCTGAAGGCGCGCGAAGTCGTGCTGCGCGGACAAATCATGGCGGCCGAAGGTGGCTGGAATGGCTGGCGCCGCTTTGTCGTGGCGGAAAAGGTCCGGGAGAGCAGCACAATCACCTCCTTTGTACTGCGGCCGGAGGATGGCGGCTCGGTGATGCGGCACAGACCGGGCCAGTACCTGACGTTCCGGTTGCGCCCTGACGGCGCGCCGGAGTTGAAGCGCAACTATTCCATTTCTAGCGCGCCCAACGGCCAAAGCTTCCGCATATCGGTAAAGCGGGAGGCGGCGGGACAGGGAGGTTCCCGCTTCCTGCATGATCGGGTCGTGGTTGGCGATGTGCTGGAGGCGACCCCGCCTGCCGGCGACTTCTTCCTGGCCGACACGCCAGAGCGGCCGGTCATCCTTCTGTCGGGTGGCGTCGGCCTCACGCCGATGGTGAGCATGGCCGAGGCGATCGCCCGCGACCATCCCCAGCTGGACACGCATTATATCCACGGCACGATCTGCAGCGAAACGCATGCCATGGACGCCCACGTTCGGGCGCTCGCCAGCACCAATCCGCGCATTCGCGTCGCCACCTTCTACAGCGAACCGCTGGCAAATGACTGCCTCGGCCAGACGCACGATGCAGAGGGGCTGATCTCCATTGAATGGCTGACGGCCAACACGCCGCTGCATGAGGCAGACGTGTTCCTATGCGGCCCGAAGCCCTTCCTTCGGGCGTTCGTCAGCGGGCTGGCGCTTGCCGGCGTGCTGTTGCTGCTGGCGGCTTGTGGCAACACCGGAGAACGATCCGCGGCTGCGCCCGC
>CAKTFF010000566.1 GCA_934553185.1 uncultured Devosia sp. | reverse complement strand
AATCTGCAGTGCAGTCTCGCAGCGGTGGCTTGTCCTTGAGCGGATCAGAACAGCTCATCATGTCCGATGCGGGAAGGTGGCAGGCCAAAGTTATGGTAGCCGTGAGGGGTGAAAGCTCCAATCTAGCACTCAGGGCTTTCTTGGCTCAGATGAGCGGTCGGGCAGGAACTGTTCTAGTCCCAAAGTGGGAAGCCTATCGACCAACGGACCGCAATGGTCGTCAACTGTCTCAGGTTCACGCCGCCGGCTATGATCACGACCAATCAGCCGAAGGAAATATTTTCAACTTCGATCTTTCGGGGCTCGGGCAACAGGTTGTCACTCTAGCGACTGCTGCGGCGCCAGCGCCGGCTGGGTCCACCGCGATAGAGGTCACTACCGCCAACATCGAAGGGCCAAGGCCGGGGCATTATTTCGGCATCGGACCTCGCCTGTATCTCAGCTCGCAGGTTTGGCAAGAAGAGGTTGGATCTACGTTGCAGGTTCGCTTTTGGCCTCGACTTAGAGGTGATGTGCCGAACGGCGAACGCATCATCCTAGATCGGCCGGTTTGCCTTATGCGGTTCGCGACGGACGAGGAAGGGCAAGAGGGGCTAAGCCGGCGGGGTTCGGGCATGGTCACGTTTAACATGGTCGAGGCTATTTGATGGGCTTCTTCCCTCAGACTATTGCCGCAAAGCTGGATGGCAGAGAGGTCGGAGCCTCGCTGCTGTGCTTCATGGACTTCCGCGAAACACCACGGCGGTGGTGGATGGGTTTCGGCTCACTCTTGGCCGGTGGTCACACTTGGCAGGGAATGGGTGAGCTGATCCAGATCGAGGGTCTCGATCAGGCAGTCGGCACCACGGCGCCGCGGACAACATTCACCTTATCGGGCGTTGATGCCGAGATTGTCAGTTTGGCCCGAAACGCCAGTGACCGCGTGAAAGACCGGCAATGCGTCGTTTATATCCAGTTTTTTGAGATCACGCCGACAAACGGTGATGTCCAGCCTTGGTCCCCCTTGGATGAGCCTTATGCCATTGCATCGCTGATCATGGACCAGATGACCTACGCGGCAGAAGGTCCGGCTCAGCGCTCGATTACGCTGACCGCTGAGAGCATTTGGACAGGTCGTCGGAAGCCCGCTTATGGCCGCTATACCGACCGTGATCAGAACGCGCGCTTCCCGGGCGACCGTGGACTAGAGCAACTGCCTGACTTAGTCCAAAAAACCATTCGCTGGCCCGTCTACTAAAATGATCCGCACGGCGGTTGCAGAGGATGTTCCAGCAATTGTTGACATGGTCGAGCGCTTACGAGCGTCCATCCGCTCTCCGCTAAAGGTGGACCGCCTTGTCACAGGTCGTTTTGTCACTGCGCTGATCTCTAGCCCGATCGCCGCTGTTTGGGTCGTCGGAGAGCGCCCGCATGGCTTCCTAGCTGCTTCGGTCGGAACCGCGTCAATTGCTATGCTGCCTATAGCCGTTGAGCACGGCTGGTGGGCGGAAAAAGGGGGCGGCCTCAGCCTCCTGAAGCAATACTTAGGTTGGGCTCAGAAACAGGGTTGTTTTGCGGCTCGCATGTCTACTCCCCCGAACCAAGAGCGTCTGGGCGTGATCCTGCATCGATTTGGTTTTGAACTGGCAGAGCAGGCTTGGGTGAAGGTACTCTGAATGGCAGTTTTTACAGCTCTCGGAGCGTGGGTGACTATCGGCCTCGGCAACCTTGGTCTTTCGCTTGGTGCCGCTATCGCTGTTGGCAGCGCCGTGGCCCAGCTTGCGGTTGGCGCGGCGCTCTTGGGCCTTT
>CAKTFF010000565.1 GCA_934553185.1 uncultured Devosia sp. | reverse complement strand
GTGCAATGCATCCCCTCCCACAAGGCTGAGGAGGAGCCTTACTTGATATACCCGGCGCGGGTCATGTCGCGGGTTGCCGCGTCCTGAGCCTGGGCCAGGGCGTCGTCAGCGCTCATCTGGCCGGCAAGGGCGGCCGAGAAGAGCTGGCCGACATTGGTGGCAAGGCCAGCGAATTCTGGGATCGCCACGAACTGCACACCGATATAGGGGACGGGCTGGACGGTGGGTTCGGCCGGATTGGCGGCATTGATGGAGTCGAGCGTCATCTTGGCAAAGGGCGCAGCCGCCTGGTAGTCGGCGTTTTCATAGAGCGAGGTGCGTGTGCCGGGGGGAACGTTGGCCCAGCCTTCAGCTGCGGCGACGGTGGCCAGGTAGTCCTTGTCGGTCGCCCAGGAGATGAACTGCTCGGCGGCTTCCTTGTTCTGCGAGGAGTTCGGGATCGCCAGCGACCAGGCCCAGAGCCAGTTGCCACGCTTGCCCAGACCGGTATCGGGCGCCAGGGCGAAGCCGACCTGATCGGCAACGGTTGAATCGGTGGGATTGGTCACGAAGGACGCAGCCACGGTGGCGTCGATCCACATGCCGCACTTGCCCTGTTGGAACAGGGTCAGGTTTTCGTTGAAGCCGTTGGAAGAAGCGCCGGCTGGTCCGGCATCGGCCATCAGCGAGAGGTAGGTGTCGAGCGTGTTCTTCCACTCGGGCGTGTTGAACTGGGGGGCCCAGTTCTCATCGAACCAGCGGGCGCCGAACGAATTGGACATGGCGGTGAGGAACGCCATGTTCTCGCCCCAGCCGGCCTTGCCGCGCAGGCAGATGCCGTTGATGTCGGCGGCGCGATCGGTCATGGCGCGAGCAGCTTCGCCGATGAATTCCCAGGTTGGGGCTTCGGGCATTTCGAGGCCGGCTTTTTCTATCAGATCCTTGCGGTACATGATGAAGGAGCTCTCGCCATAGAAGGGGGCGGCGTAGAGCTTGCCCTCGTAGGACAGGCCTTCGCGAATGGCGGGGAGAATGTCGTCGACGTCATAGGCCGCGTCGGCAGCCAGCGCATTGAGCGGCGCGAGCCAGCCCTGCTTGGCCCAGATGGGGGCTTCATAGGTGCCGATGGTCATCACGTCATACTGGCCGCCATTGGTGGCGATGTCGGTGGTGACGTTCTGGCGAAGGGTGTTTTCCTCGAGCACGACCCAGTTGAGTTCGATGCCGGTTTCTTCGGTGAAGGCCGAGGACAGGCCCTGCATGCGCACCATGTCGCCATTGTTGACGGTGGCAATGGTGAGCGTCTGCGCCGAGGCCGTCGAGACCAGCGCAAGGGTAAGTGCGCCCACGAGAATGGGTGTGAATTTCATGAATGTTCCTCCCGTTTATCGGATCGGGCATTTGTCCCGGCGATGGGCAAATACTCACCACTTATGCACAAGTGTCAAGCGTGCCATGCGTCGAACGCGCGCGTAATACCAAGGGGAAGAAAATTTGTTAATAGATTGAGTGGCTTAGGCGAGGAGGCCTTCGGCGGTCAGTTCATCGGTGATGAGGCCATTGACCAGATGACGGCGCAAAGTGGCGCGGATGCCGGGCAGCTTGCGGCGACCCATGGCGATGGCAACCACCAGCGATTTGTCACGCGATGGCATAGGGGCGGAGGCCACCCGCTCATTGGTCAGGCCCTCGATCAGCCGGCCTTCGGCATCAAAGCTCCAGCCGCAGATTTCCCCCACCGCGCCAGCAGCCTGGAGGGCTTTCAGTTCGTCGTCGGTGATGAAGCCATCAAGGTAGAGCGGGGCATCGGCG
>CAKTFF010000564.1 GCA_934553185.1 uncultured Devosia sp. | reverse complement strand
AAGTCATCGGGAAGCAACTACATGGTGCTGACCGCGTGGATCAGCAGGGTTGGACGCCAGCCAGGGCGGCCGCATATTCACCTGCACTAAATTCGGTGTTTGCCGTTGAGTCAACGGGCTTTAGCCACCCGCTGCAATGGTTGCGCGCAAGGCATCGGCTTCCGGGATGACTTCGGTGAAACCCAGTTCGGTGCGGATGCGGGTTGTGTCGAGTGTTAGGGGATAGCGCAGGTCGGAGGCTTCTGCCCGCTCCCACAGCAAGCCTTTCGCGGACGGCGGCACGATGTCGATGCGGATGGGCCGGCCCATCGCTTCGGCGAAGCGCTGCAGCCACTCAACGGGCGTGCGAACAAAGGGTTGGCCGACATTGAAAATCCTGCCGCTAGCTTGGGGGGCGAGGGCGGCAAGGACGATGGCGTGGGCAACATCGTGCACATAGCCATAGCTGTTGAGCCAGCCGGCGGCGCGCTCATCGACCTGGATCGGCTGCTCGCTTTGAATGGCGTCGATGGCCCAGGCAAAGCGGTTCTGCTTGTCGCCGGTCCCGAAAATCATTGGTGCGCGGATGACCGTCGTGGAAAAAGCGGTGTTTGCGAGAGCCTGGTCTTCCACAAGGATCTTGTCGTAGTCCTCGAACAGTTCCGCCTCTACGCCCTGGGGGCGGCGAGGATTGCCTTTGTAGGGGTAGCGGAAGCTGCGGAGCGGATCGGTTTCACGCGCCGGCGCCATCTGGATGGGAGGCTGTTCACGCCGGAGCAGGCCGCCATAATTGCTGTAGACGTCGACGGAAGAGAGCGGAACATAGCGTCCGCCATGGGTCTGCATTGCCCGCAATACCGGTGTGGTGTTGAGAAGGCCAAGCGCAAAGATGTCGATCACCGTCTCGATCTTGTGGCGCTCAAAGATGGCCAGCAGCCCTTCGGTGTTCATCCGGTCAGCGGGCTCGAACAGGGCTTCGGCGGGGAGTTGGCGCGGATGCCGGCCGCGGGCAATGGCAACGGGCCGGTGTCCCTGCGCCGTCAGGTGTTCGATGATCGCCGTGCCGATAAAGCCGGTGCCGCCTAGTACCGCAATGGTCATGATCAACTCCCCTCAGCCTTGTCCTAGCTGAGGCAATGGCCCTGCTGCAAGGCAGGTGAGATCGGTTCCAGAACGGTTCTCAACATCCGCTCACATTAACGTTTAGGGAACTGTTTGGTCCGCGAGCGGATTGCGCTTTGGCAATGTCAATAGGTCGGGCTGCGAAAATGGCAACCAGCGCACAAGTTTCACCAGGGATGTTTTCGGCGCTGGACGCTGACCGTCATGATGGCTTGGGCCTGGCGCTGAGCGCTGCGCTGCCGCTGGCTATGTTTGTAATTGTCAACGGTTCCGTTCAGGCTGCTGGCGGCCAGGCCCTGTTCTTCGCCCCGTTTGGCTTGCCTGGCTGGTTGGGTGCGGCGCTGCATTTGGGAACGCTGCCGCTGTTCGGCGTTGCGCGCTGGATGGTGGCGGGCCACGGTGAAACCGGCCGCAGCGCCAATCGCTGGATTGTTGCCCTGCTGGTTAGCGCAATTGCGTTTCCGTTTCTGGTTGGGTTGCTCGACACGCTGATGATCAGCATTGTCAGCTTTGCTATGTTTATCCTTGCGCTGTCATCCATGGCGCGTGCTGCGGCAGTAGACCGCAAGGCGGCCCTGGTGATGGCTCCTGCCATGGCATGGATGGGCTTTAGTGCCTTTATCGGCCTCAGCTTTGCGGCCGCGTGGTCGCCACCCTTTGCCGTAACCAACAGCCATGGTGCGGTCTAGTTACACGCAGGTGCGTGCTTGC
>CAKTFF010000563.1 GCA_934553185.1 uncultured Devosia sp. | reverse complement strand
ACATCGGCCGTGCGTTCATAAAGATTGCGGACGATGAGCTGCACCAGCGACTGAGCGAGATCCACGAGGCGCACGCCTTCCATCTCTTCCACCAGCTGCTCGGACAAGCTGCGGCTGAAGCCGATCCGGCCCATCAGCACATCCTGAAAACGGGAGGCGATATCGGCGGAGATGTCGGCCAAACGCTGCACTTCATCGGCGACAACCGCGAACCCCCTGCCCGCATCTCCCGCCCGTGCAGCTTCGATGATGGCGTTGATGGCAAGCAGCTTGGTTTGCTTGACGATCTGCTGGTTACCGGCCGAATAGGTCTGCAAGTCGCGGCCAATGCCATCCATCATCACCCGCATGGCGCGAGGAGAGGCAGAAACCGAAGCGGCCTTGTTGTCGGGTATCATCGGGCTATCCAAGCTCATGGACACGCCGGGAACCTCAAGCTCCGTCGCGAGCCTACACCCAGCGCCCAGCAACACTACACCGCCATGGTAAGCGTTTGGTAAATAAGGGGTCGTTGCTGTTGATGTGCCGGTGAGTGGGAAATGTCGGCAGACAGCAAGAAGGGCGCGAAACCGAAGTTTCGCGCCCCATCGGGAGGCACCACAAAGGAGCGTCAGCCTCTGCGGCAGCCTGCCGATCCCTGAGCAATCCAACGGGATCGCAAAGATCTACCAGCTACGCCGGTTCGCTGAGCTAACGGCAGTCTGACGCGTCGGTTCCGCCCCTCCAAATTTGTGATCAAAGAACCTCTGAGGAGTGCTCACCACCCATTGTTGTGCACCACATCAGGACGCCTAGTTTTTAGGCATTAGCGGGAGCATGCGGCCATAAAGAAGGCAGCCGCAACGCCGCGACTGTCGCGACGGTCACTACAGTTCTTGCCCCCGCTTATCCAAACAGAAGCGATTCAAGACCTTAGCTAGTCGAAACAGGCAGTGGCACAGCGTTTGCAATTTTCCTGATGGTGCAAACACAACTGCTGGAGGAAAACATGGCAGTGTTGAACCGCATGATTGCGGGACTGGGGCTCGGCGTCACACTGGCTGCAAGCGCGATTGCCGTTCCGGCATGGGCGCAGGATGAGGGACCGATCAAGGTCGGTATCCTCCACTCGCTTTCGGGCACGATGGCGATCTCGGAAACCACGCTCAAGGACACCATGCTGTTCCTGATCGAGCAGCAGAACGCCAAGGGCGGCGTGCTCGGTCGTCAGCTCGAGCCGGTGGTCGTCGACATCGCCTCCGACTGGCCGCTGGCTGCCGAACTGGCCCGCCAGCTGATCGAAGTGGATGACGTGGACGTGGTCTTCGGCTGCTGGACCTCGGTGTGCCGCAAGTCCGTGCTGCCGGTCTTCGAGGAACTGAACAGCCTCCTTTTCTACCCCGTGCAGTACGAGGGCGAGGAATCCCAGCGCAACGTGTTCTACACCGGCGCGTCACCCAACCAGCAGGCGATCCCCGCCGTCGACTACCTCATGAACGAGGAAGGCGTGGAGCGTTGGGTGCTGGCCGGCACCGACTATGTCTATCCCCAGACCACCAACAAGATCCTTGAGCAATACCTCATGGACAAGGGCGTGGCGTCGGAAGACATCATGATCAACTACACGCCGTTCGGTCATTCCGACTGGCAGACGATCGTTTCCGACATCAAGAAGTTCGGCTCGGCCGGCAAGAAGACTGCCGTGGTGTCGACCATCAACGGCGACGCCAACGTGCCGTTCTATCGCGAACTGGGCAACCAGGGCATTGCCGCCGAGGACATCCCGGTTGTCGCCTTCTCCGTGGGTGAGGAAGAGCTCTCGGGCTTCGACACCACCCCGC
>CAKTFF010000562.1 GCA_934553185.1 uncultured Devosia sp. | reverse complement strand
CCATCACCCCTGCCCCGGTCAAGCTGTTGAACAGGCTGGATTTGCCGGCATTGGTGTAGCCGACGATGGCGATGATTGGCGTCCCCTCGCGCTGTTGACGCTGCTGGGCACGGGTTTTCTTGACCTTGTCGAGCCGATCTTCAAGCAGGACAATGCGATCGGTGATCTGACGGCGATCGCTTTCGATCTGGGTTTCGCCCGGGCCGCCCATGAAGCCGCTGCCGCCGCTGCCGCGCTGCCGTTCAAGGTGGGTCCAGGAGCGGACAAGCCGGCCCTTCTGATAGTTGAGGTGGGCGAGTTCGACCTGCAGCACGCCCTCGCGAGTGGCGGCGCGTTCGCCGAAAATCTCGAGAATCAGCGCCGTGCGGTCGAGCACCTTGGCGCCGGTTTCGGTTTCGAGGTTACGCTGCTGGATGGCGGTCAGCCCAGCGTCGATCAGCAGCAGGTCCAATTTATCGGCCTTCACCCGCTCGGCCAGCGCCTCGGTATGGCCGCCGCCGATGAAGGTCGCGGGCTTGATCTCGCGGACTTTGATGACTTCAGAGAAGACGATGTCGAGATGGATGGCGCCAGCCAACCCCTCGAACTCGGCCTTGCGCGCGTCAATGCCGTGCTGAGACAGTTGCCCGCGAACGTCAGGCACAACAAGGCCGACACGGGTTGCCTGGGCGCGCCTGTCGATAAAGGCCTGCGGACCGCCACGTTCGGCGGTCTCACCATCGTCTTCAAATGTGCTCATGAAGCTTTCTTAGTCGCTGTCCTGGTTCTGCTCGGGGTCGAACAACTGGATGGGCGCGCCGGGCATGATGGTGGAAATGGCGTGCTTGTAGACAAGTTGCGATTGAGCATCGCGGCGCAGAAGCAGGCAGAAATTGTCGAACCAGGTGATGACGCCCTGAAGCTTGACGCCGTTCACCAGAAAGATGGTGACCGGGACTTTTTGCTTGCGAACGTGATTGAGAAAGGAGTCCTGGAGGTTCTGCTGTTTTTCGCTGGGCATTCGGGCCTCTTTTCGCGGCATCTTGTGTCGCTGTTGTTGTGGCGTTTCCATGATGCCGCTCCGGATTTGCGCCACGGCCCGGTTCGGCTCACGCGTCTTAGGCACTATGGCACGTGCAGCCCTGTGTGCCTACTCGCCTAGAGCATGCCCCTGCTCCGAAAAGGCATGGGCGCTAGAGGCCGAGGGACTTGATCTTGCGATGCAGCGCGCTCCTCTCCATTCCGACAAACTCTGCGGTCTTGGAAATGTTCCCGCCGAACCGCTCGATCTGGGCCAGCAGATATTGCCGCTCGAACACTTCGCGCGCTTCGCGCAGCGGCAGGCTCATCAAGTGGGCCGACGAGGCGGTGTCGCCCACAGTGGGCAGAACTTCGCCGATATCGGATGGCAGCATGGACGCGGTGATGACGCCGTCGTCGGGCTGCTGGTCCTTCATCAGAATCAGCAGCCGCTCGATGGAATTACGTAGCTGCCGGGCATTGCCCGGCCATTCCTGTGCCTGGAGCACCGCCATGGCATCGCTGCCGACGGAAAGCCGCTGCAGGTTGTGCATGCGGCAGACCTGTTCGATGAAAACATTGACCAGCGGTGGCACGTCTTCGCGGCGCTCCTTGAGCGGGGTGAGCGGCAGCGGCACGATGGAGAGGCTATGGAACAGGTCCGAGCGGAACTCTCCGGCATCGATCTGCGCAGCAACGTTTTGCGAGCTGGAGGCAATGATGCGGACATCGATCGGCACGGCCTGGGTGCCGCCAACACGATTGAAGCGGTTTTCCACCAATGTTCGCAGCAAGGCTGCCTGGGTCTGGGCCGGCAGGGTTG
>CAKTFF010000561.1 GCA_934553185.1 uncultured Devosia sp. | reverse complement strand
GCCGGTGTAGCCAAGGTCGTTGCCGCAGCCGCGCCGATGGTGGCAACGGACGCCGACTTAAAGAATTCACGTCTTTTCATTTGGTCCTCCCGTGGATCGCATGCCCGGTGCGCGCGATGCCGATGCTCTCGCCCCATTTGGGTCCCGCATCAGTTAGCGCTAGAAAAGCAATGCCGCGCCCATCTGTCCAGCATGTTGTTGCGGGTCCTCAACAATTCCGCCTCAGTCCCACCGCCTCGGTTCCCCTCTGCCCTGGTAAGGCTGGGTGGGGAACTTACCCTTCCACGCGAGCGGCGAGACCATTTTGGCGCGGTAATGCCCCGCCGGGGATAACCTTTAGCTCGCCCGCTGAAGCACAGGTGCGTTCCGCGGCGGAATGTCGTTGCTGTAGATGTTGTGGAGACCGACCCTGGCGATGTCGCGCTCGCCGCACAGCGCCATGGTGGTGTCGAGCTCCTTGCGGATGATGTCGAGTACGCGGGTGACGCCTGCCTCGCCGCCGGCGCCCAGGCCATAGAGCATCGGCCGGCCGATAAAGGTCGCCTTGGCGCCATAGGCGAGGGCCTTGAGGACGTCCTGGCCGGAGCGGATGCCGCTATCGAGATAAACCTCGGTGCGTTTGCCGACGCGATCCATGATTTCGGGAAGGACGCGGATGGTGGACGGCGCGCCATCGAGCTGGCGGCCGCCATGGTTGGACACGACCACGGCATCGGCGCCATTGTCGACGGCCGCCTGCGCGTCGTCGGGATCGAGCACGCCCTTGACGATCACCGGGCCACCAAAGCGCTCCTTGATCCAGCGCACATCGGCCCAGTTCAGGGTCGGATCGAACTGCGACGTGGTCCAAGCCGACAGCGAGGCCAGGTCATGATCGCCGCCGACATGGCCGACAATGTTGCGGAAGTTATGCCGCTTGGTGCCCAGCATGCGCATGCACCAGATGGGGTGCTGCATCATCTGCCAGACGGAATAAGCATCAAAGCGCGGCGGGGTGGACAAGCCGTTGCGGATGTCCTTGTGGCGCTGGCCCAGGATCTGCAGGTCCATGGTCAGCACCAGCGCCGAACACCGTGCCGCCTTGGCGCGGTCGATCAGGCGATAAACGAAGTCTCGGTCGCGCATGACATAGAGCTGGAACCAGAAGGGCGCGCTGGTGTTCTCGGCAATGTCCTCGATCGAGCAGACGGCCATGGTCGAAAGGGTAAAAGGGATGCCGTATTTTTCCGCGGCCCGGGCGGCCTTAATCTCGCCATCGGCGATCTGCATGCCCCCCGTCGCCGCCGGCGCGATGGCGACCGGCATGGTGATGGTTTTACCCAGCATGGTGGTCTGCAAATTGCGGTTTTCGAGGTTCACCGCCACCTTTTGCCGAAGCCTGATCTTTTCGAAATCGCTCTCGTTTTCGCGATAGGTGCCCTCGGTATAGGAGCCGGAATCGGCATATTCGAAGAACATCTTGGGCACGCTGCGGCGCGCCTTGCGCTTCATTTCATCGACAGTGAGGATTTTGCTGAGCGTGGACATGGCGGGCTCCGGTGTCCACCTGCCCTAGCAACTAACATGTTAGTCGTCAACGTGACGTGCGGAAACGCCGCCTTGGTGTGCGGGTGCGAACAGACGGACGGACCCCGAGACAGCTTTCGCCTCTAGAGTATAGAATTTGTGAGACGATCATCGTCTCGGGGCTGCCGGTTTTTGGAACAGTGCCGGAATCGCGCAGGAAGGTCGCTCGCCTTCCTGCGGCCGGCTCTCGAACCTGAGGGAGACAGCGACGTCCCCTCCCGACACCCTCCGGCCACTGGTCGCTGCAGCGCCGCCGTATCCC
>CAKTFF010000560.1 GCA_934553185.1 uncultured Devosia sp. | reverse complement strand
TCAGCGCACCGCTAATGGCGGTGATCCTTTGGGATGTCGGCAGCCGATCACGCGGCACGGCTCTGGCGCTGTTGATCCCCTTCCTGTTCTTTTCGCTGCTGCCGTTCAATGCGCGCGAATTCTATCCGGTGATGGGCTCGGAAGCGTTCGGCATCTATAACCGGCAATCCTGCCAGCTGCTTTACCTTCTCATCGCGACCCTGCTGTTCGTGAAGAACCGCACCGCCCTGCTCGGTCTCGTGGCGCTGACGCTGGCGGCGATGTTCTTTCTCAAGATTACCGGCTTCATCGCCGGCGGCCTGTTCTGCGCCTACGCCTTTCTGGCCGGACGCGTGCCGTTTCGCGTGGCCTTCGGCATAACCGTTGCCTTCCTCGCGATCCTCGGCGTGGTTGAACTCACCAGCGGCATTGTGAGCGCCTATATCACCGACATCGCCCTGTTGGTGAGCATGAACAGCGGAGGATTGCTGTCGCGATTCCGGGAACAGATCGCGATGAATTTCGACGTGATGTTCTTCTCGGCGGCGCTGATCGCGGTGCTGGCCACGATAGAGATCCGCGGCCGGTTCTGGACCAAACCGGCCTTTGCCCAAGGCTCACTGATCGGCCGCGGCGCTTCCCTCTTCAACCTGCCGGTCGCCTGGTTCGCCGCAGCACTTCTCGCCGCTTTGTTCTTCGAAACACAGAACACCGGCAGCCAGGGTTTCATCGCCATCTGGCCGGCGCTGCTGCTGATCATCCTGAAGGCGCAGAAGCTGCTTACCCGCCCCGTGCTGCTTGTTTCCCTTCTGGCGCTAGCCGCTGCTGTGGCGCTGCCGACGACGTCCAACATCTTCCAACGCGCCGCACGCACTTATGTCGGTGGTTTGAACAATCCGGTTCTGGCAAACAACAACCTGAAAACGCTCGGCCAAGTCAACGCACGACCGGAGTTCTTCGAACGCGCCGCCAACATGAACGCCTTTTACCCCGCCCATCGCGAGACCTATGAGGATCTCGTGGCGATTGGCGAGTATCCGAGCCCGACCTTCTATTCGGAAGTGGCTTTCCAGTTGCTGTTTCTGCAGCATATCGACCAGGCGATCGATGCCATCAAGACCATCGAGGCCGACAACGGCATTCGCTTCGAAACAATGCTGGCCGCGACCTTCACCAATCCCTTTCCTTGGCTGATGGACCGCCAGGCGCCGCTCGGCGTTTCGATCGGCGCCGACCCCTTCCGCACCGTCCCGCCGCTCAACGAAAAGACCACTGCGGCGCTTGCAGCCACCGACCTCGTGCTGCTGCCGACCTGCCCCGCCACGATCAACAATGCCAAGATCCTGGCGCTTTACCAACCCGCTCTAACCCAGCACAAGCGTGTGCAGCTCACGCCTTGTTATGACGCGCTGGTGCATCCGCGGTTTGCGAGTTCGTTCCCGAACTAAGAGCGACAAAGGGTATAAACAGAGAGGGCCGGCGCATTCATGCGCCGGCCCTCTTCTTTTCTAGCGTAGGACGATTACCGTCCCGCACGCGCTTCCAGATCAAAGCGGGGGCGCCAGAGTTCCAGCAGCGTCAGGCCGAGAACTAGCAGATACGGGAAGTAAACGCGGCTTTCGGGCAGCGGAAACACCACGAACTTGCCCAGGATTCCCAGGATGGAGGCGGCAAGCAGCATCACGGTCACGCCTTCGCGCGGAATGCGGCCGGCTCGTAGCAGCGCCAGCCAGCCAAATATCAGCAACAAGAATAGCGTGAGCCAGTTGTGGAAGCGGAAGGAGCTGGAAATGCCACGCACCAAACCTTCAAGATAAGCGACCACTGAGAAGGCCGGATGGAAGCCCCGCATGTCGTTC
>CAKTFF010000559.1 GCA_934553185.1 uncultured Devosia sp. | reverse complement strand
CGTTTGCCATTCGTCGTCCCATGAGACCAGTCGCGCCCCAGAAAGATGGGCCGCTCTCGAACGAAGATATCACCAGCGCCGATGTTCAGCTCATCGACGCTGAAGGCGAGAACCGCGGCGTCGTCAGGACCCGCGAAGCACTCGCAGAAGCCCAGGAACAGGGTCTCGACCTGGTTCTGATCTCTCCCAATGCTGTCCCGCCGGTCGCCAAGATGCTCGACCTCGGGCGCTTCAAATACGCTGCCCAGAAGAAAGCGGCCGAAGCGCGCAAGAAGCAGAAGGTGATCGAGGTCAAGGAAGTCCAGCTGCGGCCCAATATCGACACGCATGACTACGAGACCAAGATGAAGGCGGTTGAACGCTTTCTCGACGACGGCGACCGCGTCAAGGTCACCATGCGCTTTCGCGGCCGTGAAATGGCCCACCAGGAACTGGGCATGATGCTTCTGGTCAAGGTCAAGGACCAGTTCGAGCCCGTTGCCAAGGTCGAATCCCAGCCCCGCTCGGAGGGCCGCCAGATGGTCATGGTCCTCGCGCCCAAGTAGGGTCACGCCAGGCTGAATAGAACAAGCGGGTCGCAAGGCCCGCTTTTTTGTTGCCCAAGAACACCTGAGCTAGTGTGTCGGCTTCTGTTTAAGATCAAGATCGTTTCGGCAGTGCTTGATGCCTGAGGGGGAGGGATGGGACTATTGGCGTTGCTGCGGAAGGCGCTCATGGCCACACCGCGCCGACGGGTTGTTCAGCGCGAGGTGTTCCGGCGCGCCGCCGAACGTCCTATGCCGCGCGAAATGCGCTTTCCAGTCCCCTGGCCCGACCAGCCGGCACTACCTCAAACCGTTGTGACAGGGCCATGCTGGGTTATTGACGGCGACACCATTGTGATCGACCGGATGCACATCCGCATCGCCGGTATCGATGCGCCCGAGTTGAACCATCCGTTTGGCCGTCAGGCGAAGTGGGCCATGGTAGAAATTTGCAAAGGGCAGGTCATCACAGCGTGCATCAAGCCTGAAATGTCCTATGAACGCGTCGTCGCTCAATGCTTCCTTCCGGATGGGCGAGATCTTGCCGCCGAACTGGTGAAGCTTGGACTGGCGCTAGACTGGCCCAAATTTTCGGGCGGCAAGTATCGGGCGCTCGAAACGGCAGACGCGCGCAGGAAGCTCTGGCGCGCCACTCTCCGCCAAAGCGGGGTGTCTGCCACAAATGTTATGGTGCCCAGTCCGCCCCCATCGCAACAGATGTCGCCCGAACGGTGGCCAAGCCGGCCTGCCCCCCAACAGGAAGGGAGGTTGCCCATTCTCCCTGAACCGATGATGCGGCCGGTCTCCGCTGAACGACCGGCGTTTCCTGCACGATTGTGGCTTGTTACAGGTGGTCTGCTGGTCCTGCTGGTGGGTTGCAACCTTACTTTCAACAGGGGAACTAATGGCATTGCCGCGGCCGGTCGGCAACCACCGGCCCTTGAGCGCGTCGCCCCGACGGCGACGATGGAAGTTGCCTCAACGGCGCTCAACGTCCGGGAACGGCCGTCCGGCTCCTCTGTGGTGATCGCCCAACTAAGCGGCGGAACCCCTATCGTAGTCCAGTCCGTCTCCGGTTCCTGGATCGGCATCGTGTTGGCGGACGGACGAAGTGGGTGGGTGTTTGCCAAGTATGTGCGGGAAATCGCCCGCTAGGTGCTCCCACTGCTCCCTGGCATTCACCAGCTAGACCATTATGCGCCCATCGCCGCGGCAACCTCGTCTGCCCGGGGTATCGCCGGCTGTGCCCCCGCCTTGAGGCAGGCCAGGCTTGCGGCCACTGCCGCGCGTCGCATGGCGGCTTCGAGATCAATCCCTGAATCGAGCCCA
>CAKTFF010000558.1 GCA_934553185.1 uncultured Devosia sp. | reverse complement strand
GCACTCTGGTGCGGGTGCGTGAGGACTGGCCGCTCTGGGTTGTCCTGGCACTTGCCGCGTTTTCCCTCCTCGGCAAATTCCTCGTTGTGCCGTTGTTGGCCAAGCCGGACCGCGGTGAACCTTCCCGCGAAGATCGTGGCAATGGACAGCTTCTGTCTCAGCCGAATGGCTCCAGCATCTATGTCGAGGAGCTGGGGCTCAAAACCGGTCCTACCCTGATCCTCACCCATGGTTGGGCTATGGACAGCACCATCTGGCATTATGCCAAGCAGTCCCTCGGCAAGCGTTTCCGCATCATCGTCTGGGACTTGCCGGGGCTAGGTCAATCGAAGGGCGACATCTCGCTTGAGAACTTCGCCACGAACCTTGGCGCCATCGTCAACTGGTCGGGCAGCGACAAGGTGGTTCTGGTCGGTCACAGCATTGGTGGCATGACCATCCAGACCATGGCGCGGGATCATTCCGCCCTGTTCAACAGCCGGGTTGCGGGCGTCGCGCTGCTCAACACGACCTACATCAATCCGCTCAAGACCATGATCCTGCCGCGCTTCATGCAGGCCATACGCTTCCCGCTGCTGGAGCCCGTCATGCGCCTCACGATCCTGTTGCAGCCGCTCGCCTGGCTCAGTACTTGGCAGAGCTATCTCAGTGGCATGGCTCATGTGGCAAATCGAATTGGCTTCGGCAAATACGTTACCCGCAGCCAGCTTGAACACGTTACCCTGCTGTCGACCAAGAACCCTCCGGGCAACATCCAGAAGGGCAATTTGGCCATGTTCCGCTGGGATGCTACAGGCGCCCTGAGCAAAACCGGCGTTCCGGTCCTGCTCCTGGCTGGCGAAATTGACATCGTCACCAAGCCGGAAGCGAGCCAAGACATCGCCGCTCAAGCCCCCACTGCCTCTCTCCAGGTCATTGAAGGCGTCAACCACATGGGCATGCTGGAGCAGGCAGAACAGTACAACACGGCAGTCGCAAACTTTGCCGACGGTGTGCTGTCGCAAGCAGTATAGGCGCATGGGGTAGGGCATCAGGGCTTGGAGGCTTGACTGTCCTTCAGGCCCGTCCAAAGATCAACGCAATCACCCGCCATGGCTGGTCTCCCCGCCCTTGGTGGAATGAACGCCATGCCCTCCAGCCGCACTCTCTCGTTTATCTTGATCCTATCAGCGTCCATTGTGCCCTTGGGGGCACAAGCACGCGCAGAAGTTGCATCCGATGCAGAGCTTTGCCGCTGGCAACTCGAATACCTGATCTCGCGGGATAAGCTGATGGACGAAGAGGCTGCAATCTACAAAGCGCAATGCGATTGCCTAGGCAGCAACGGCCAGCATGAGGGCCAGGAGGCTCAAAACGCCTGCGCTCAGCAGTCCGCCTACTAGCGAGAACCACACGCGCCCCTGGCGATCCCGACAGGATTCGAACCTGTGACCAACAGCTTAGAAGGCTGCTGCTCTATCCAGCTGAGCTACGGGACCCGCGCAAGGATCAGTCCATTTAACGCATTTCCGCCGAAAGAAAACTGCCTTCCGCCTCGCCGAACCTTGACGAGAGGGGAGGCGGCGCCGTGCTGGCCCGGATGATGAGGTCGGAACTGAGCACCGTGTGCCGCGGCACGCGCCGAACCTGCTCGCCTTCGATGATGTCGATCAGCGCTTCGGCCGCCAGACGGCCCAGTGCGGCCGAGGGCTGGCGCATCGTTGTCAGCGGCGGGTCCATATGAGCGGCCACCGCCAGATCGTCGAAGCCGATGACCGACACGTCCTTTGGGCAGGACACGCCCCAGCGGCGCAGACCGGACATGAAGCCGATCGCGGTTTCGTCGTTGGCCGCGAAGATCGCCGTGGGCCGCTCTCGGA
>CAKTFF010000557.1 GCA_934553185.1 uncultured Devosia sp. | reverse complement strand
ATCGCTACGAAATCATCGCGTTTACCGGCTCTTTCCATGGGCGCACCCTGGGCACCATCGCCGCCGGCGGCAATCCCAGCTATCTTGAAGGCTTCGGTCCGCCCATGCCCGGCTTCAAGCATACCGCGCCGGGTGATATTGAGGCTGTACGCGCGCTGATCGGGCCGCAGACCTGCGCCATCCTGATCGAAACCGTACAGGGCGAGGGCGGGGTTACCGCCATGCCCCCCGAGTTCATGCAGGGCCTGCGCCAGCTTTGCGACGAACATGGCATGCTGCTGATCCTCGATGAGGTCCAGTGCGGATACGGTCGGACCGGACGGTTTTTTGCCTTTGAGTGGAGCGGCATCACGCCTGATATCGTGGCGGTGGCCAAGGCCATTGGCGGCGGCTTCCCTCTCGGCGCGTGCCTCGCCAAGGGCGAGGTCGCAGCCTCCATGGTGCCCGGCACCCATGGCTCGACCTATGGCGGCAATCCGCTGGCGACAGCCGTAGGCAACGCCGTGCTCGACCGGATCCTGGCGCCCGGCTTCATCGATCACGTCAACCAGATGGGACAAAAGCTGAGCTGGCATCTCCAGCAACTGGCCCAGCGCTATCCCGACTTTGTTGTGGAACTGCGCGGCAAGGGGCTCCTTGCCGGCATCAAGATCACTCCTCCAGTCCGCGACTTTGTCACCCGCCTGCGCGACGACCACCGCATGCTGGCGATTGGCGCGGGCGATAATGTCCTGCGCCTTATCCCGCCGCTGATCGTCACCGAGGTCGAGATCGAAGAAGCTATGGGCAAGCTGAGCGCTGCCTTCGACGCCATCCAGCGTGAAATGGTGTCCGTTCCGGCGGTGGATTGATGATGTTGTCCTTTGCGCAGGCACGCCGCCGACGATGACGGTGTGACGGCCCTTTCGGGTGAGTTCAGCATCGTCCTGCGTTTGCGCGTGGGAACAACACGAAACAGCGTCCACAAAGGAACCCGGCCCATGACTTCGACCGGAGCCACTTCGACCGGCACACCCCGGCATTTTTTGTCTATCGACGATTTCGACTACACCGAACTGCGCGGCATGCTCGATACGGCTGCTTCGCTCAAGGCGCGCCTCAAGGATGGCGACCGTCCGCTCCTGCTCAAGGACAAGGTCCTGGCAATGATCTTTGAGCGGCAGTCCACCCGTACCCGCGTTTCTTTCGATGTGGGCATGCGCCAGCTCGGGGGCGAAACGCTGATGCTATCCGGCCAGGATATGCAGCTTTCCCGAGAGGAAACGCTGGATGATACCGCCAAGGTGATGAGCCGTTATGTCGACGCCATCATGATCCGCATCCTTTCCCATGCCGACCTGCTCGACCTGGCCGCGGGCGCGACGGTGCCGGTGATCAATGGCCTGACCCGGCGTGCCCATCCATGCCAGATCATGGCCGACCTCCAGACCTTTGAGGAACATCGCGGCGATATTCGTGGTGCAAAGGTGGCCTGGGTGGGGGACAGCAACAACGTGCTCCATTCCTGGGTCAATGCTGCGGAAGTATTCGGCTGTCAGCTCACCATTGCCACGCCGGGAGAGTACAGCCCCGAAAAGGACCTGATGGAGGACATCCGCCGCGCCGGCGACGCCGTACGGCTGATCGAGGATCCGCGCGAAGCGGTGGAAGGCGCCGACCTCGTCATCACCGACACCTGGGTGTCGATGGGGGACGTGGATGCAGCCGAGCGCCGTAGGGTCTTGAAACCCTACCAGGTCAATACCAATTTGATGGGCTTGGCGGCCAAGGACGCCCTTTTCATGCACTGCCTGCCCGCCCATCGGGGCGACGAAGTGACCGACGAGGTGATCGACGGTCCTCAGTCGGTCGTGTTTGATG
>CAKTFF010000556.1 GCA_934553185.1 uncultured Devosia sp. | reverse complement strand
TCATTGCACCTCAACAGATCGAGGAAGCGCTGATGAGCGGCGTCACCACCATGCTGGGTGGCGGCAGCGGCCCGGCGCATGGCACGCTGGCGACGACCTGCACCGGCGCGTGGCATATTGGGCGCATGATCGAGAGCTTCGACGGCTTTCCCATGAACCTGGCGCTGGCGGGCAAGGGCAATGCCAGCCGCCCCGAGCCGCTGGCCGAGATGATCCTGGCCGGTGCGTCATGCCTCAAGCTCCACGAAGACTGGGGCACGACACCGGCCGCCATCGACAACTGCCTGTCTGTGGCGGACGACTTTGACGTGCAGGTCATGATCCACACCGATACGCTCAACGAATCCGGTTTTGTCGAGGATACGATCGGCGCCTTCAAAGGGCGCACCATTCACGCCTTTCACACCGAAGGCGCGGGCGGCGGTCATGCCCCCGATATTTTGCGGGTGGCGGGGCTGCCCAACGTCATCCCCTCCTCCACCAATCCGACGCGGCCCTACACCGTCAACACCATCGCCGAGCATCTCGATATGCTCATGGTGTGCCACCACCTGTCGCCATCCATCCCCGAGGACGTGGCTTTCGCCGAGTCGCGCATCCGCAAGGAAACCATTGCCGCCGAGGATATCCTGCATGACATGGGCGCGCTGTCGGTGATCTCATCGGACAGCCAGGCCATGGGCCGGGTGGGCGAAGTGCTGATCCGCTGCTGGCAGACAGCCGACAAGATGAAGCGCCAGCGCGGCAAGCTGGCCGAAGAAACCGGCGACAACGACAATTTCCGCGTCAAGCGCTATATCGCCAAATACACCATCAACCCAGCCATCGCCCACGGCATGAGCCAGCATATTGGCTCGATTGAAGTGGGCAAGCGCGCCGACCTCGTGCTGTGGCACCCCGCGTTTTTCGGCGTCAAACCCGAGATGATCCTGCTGGGCGGCTCCATTGCCGCGGCGCCGATGGGCGACCCCAATGCCTCTATCCCGACGCCGCAGCCCATGCATTACCGGCCCATGTTCGCCAGCTTCGGCAAGCTGCTGACCAATTCGTCCGTGACCTTTATTTCCCAGGCTGCCTATGACGACGGCCTGCGCAACAAGCTCGGTGTCGCCAAGCAACTGTTGCCGGTGACCAATACGCGGGGCGGCATCGGCAAGCATTCCATGGTCCACAACAGCGCCACGCCTGATATCAAGGTCGACCCTGAAACCTATGAAGTGCGCGCCAATGGCGAGTTGCTGACCTGCGAGCCCGCAACGGTGCTGCCCATGGCGCAACGCTACTTTCTGTTCTAGTTTTTCTTCACCCTCGCCGCGCAAGCCGTTAGGGTGTGGCAAGGTCGGGAAGCCTTGTTGTGGGTCTGCGGAAACCTTTATGCCTCGTGTGATTGCCAGCCTGCCCGCCGACCATGGACGCAGCCCCTTCGTGGATCGTGTGACCCTCGCCCATGACGAACGGCGCCTCCGCCGCAAGCTCCTGCGACTTCAAAGTGGCCGCGAGGTCACGGTGGATTTTGCCCAGACCACGACCCTTGAGCACCATGGCGCGCTGGAGCTCGATGACGGCGGGCTGGTGGAAGTGATCGCCGCCGAGGAACTGCTGTTCGATGTTCGCGGCCGCGACGCTGCTCACCTCGTGCGGCTGGCCTGGCATATCGGCAATCGCCACACTTCGGCGCAACTTGAAGCCGAGCGCATCCTGATCAAGCGGGATCATGTGTTGCGGACCATGCTCATGGGCTTAGGCGCCACCATCACCGAAGTGCGTGAGCCCTTCTTTGCCGAGCATGGCGCTTATCACAGCCATGGCGATGCCGGCCACGTGCTGCTGGCCCGATGACCGAAGGAACTGGCCTGCAAAAGCTGCTG
>CAKTFF010000555.1 GCA_934553185.1 uncultured Devosia sp. | reverse complement strand
ATCAAGAAGTGGGGTTTTCTCGACCTCAAGCAGATGCGGGAAAAAGCGCGGGACATCCTCGAACTGCTCCATGTGCATGTCGATCCCGACGCGCGGATCAATACGCTTTCGGTTGCCGACAAGCAGATGGTGGAAATCGCCAAGGCCATCAGCCGCGACGCGCGCGTCTTGATCATGGACGAGCCGACGGCGGTTCTTTCCGTCGGTGAGACGCAGACGCTGTTCGAGCAGATCCGGCGGCTGCAGGCGCGTGGCGTCGCGGTGATCTTCATTTCGCACAAGCTCGACGAAATCATGGAGCTTGCGGCGCGCGTCACCGTGCTCCGGGACGGCCAGCTGATCGGCACCGTGAGCACCGAGGCGCTGACGCCCGACTCCATTGCCCAGATGATGGTGGGGCGTGAACTCTCCAACCTTTATCCGCCCAAGCACGAGCCCGATGTCGATGCGCCGGTGGTGCTGTCGGTGCGCGGGCTCAAGGCTGCCGCCATCAGCGATGTGTCCTTCGATCTGCGCCGGGGCGAAATCCTCGGCTTTGCCGGGCTGATCGGTTCGGGCCGCACCGCTGTCGCCGAGACGATTGTGGGCTTGGCTCAGCGCACCGGAGGCGAGGTTACGGTCAATGGCAAGGTGGCTCACTTCACCAGCGTCGACCAGTCAGTCGCGGCCGGCCTCGCCTATATGACCATAGATCGCAAGGGGCGCGGGCTCCTCCTTAATGTCGGACTGCAGCCCAATTTGACGCTGCTGACCCTGGGCAAGCATCTGCGCGGCGGCTTTCTCGACGGCAAAAGCGAGCAAGAGGCGCTGGAGCGTGCCGTGCGGCGCTTCGATATTCGCGCCCGTGATGCTTCGGTCAATGTGGGCCAGCTCTCGGGTGGCAACCAGCAAAAGCTGATGCTGGGCAAGACCATGGAAAGCGATCCGCAGATCATCATCATGGATGAGCCGACACGCGGCATCGACGTGGGCACCAAGCAGCAGATCTACCATATCGTCGCGGCGCTGGCCGCCGAGGGGAAATCGATCATCGTCATCTCCTCGGAAATGCAGGAGGTGATCGGCCTCAGCCACCGCGTGGTGGTGATGCGCGAGGGGCGCATGGCCGGCGTGCTGGAAGGCGCCGAGATCGTGGAAGCAGAAATCATGCGGTACGCCGCAGGCATCAAGCAGGGTAGGGAAGATGACCGTCTCAGCGCATGAAACATCGAGGGCTGGGCGCGGCTTCCGCATCGACCTCAAGACCGCCGGCCCGCTGCTGGCGCTGATCCTGCTCTGCATTCTGGGCTATGTGCTCAATCCGCTGTTCATCGGCGAGGGCAACATCACCAATCTGCTGACCCGCTCGGCCTTTATCGGCATCATCGCCGTGGGCGCGACCTTCGTGATCACCGCCGGCGGTATTGACCTGTCGGTGGGCTCCATGGCCGCCTTCATCGCCGGAGTCATGATCATCGTCATGAACTGGGCGATCGGCTCCATGGGCGCGTCCGTCTGGACGGTGGTGCTGGGCATCGGCTGCTCGCTTATCCTGGGGATTGGCGCCGGCTTCATCAACGGGTTCCTCACCACCAAGGCCAAGATCGAAGCCTTCATCGTGACCCTTGGCACGATGGGCATCTACCGCTCGCTCATCACCTACTTCGCCAATGGCGGCACGCTGTCCCTCGACTCGGACGCGCGCGACATCTACCGTCCGGTCTACTACGACTCCATCATCGGCATTCCCATTCCGGTCTGGGTCTTCATCTTCGTGGCGATCATCGGCTGGGTGCTGATGAACCGCACCGCCTTCGGCCGCTACTGCATGGCCATCGGCTCCAACGAGCATGTGGCGCGCTACTCGGCCATCAAGGTCGACCGGGTCCGCAC
>CAKTFF010000554.1 GCA_934553185.1 uncultured Devosia sp. | reverse complement strand
GCTCCACGACGGCGATCCACTGGCGGCGCTGCATTTCGAGGATGCGCTTGCCGCGCTCAAGCAAAAGGCCGGCGAGGGGCACTTCGCCCGTGAAATCACCCGCCTGTTCCTGGACAATACCCACCGAACAACGGTGACGCTGCGCGCCGACCCCGAACAGGGGGCGCGGGAAGCGGCGCATGAGGCGCAGATTCTGGCCGATGTGCGCGCCGGAATGGATGAGGCGGCGCTTGCCCAAACCGTGGGCGAAACGGAAAAGCTCAAGGCCTTGCAGGATGCGGTGGATGATCCGGCAATGCTGGCCAAGATCCCGACGCTGACGCTGGGCGACCTGCCGCGCGAAACCCGCACCGTGCCGATCGACATTGGCACGCTGGGCGATGTTCGCCTGTTCCGCCACGACCTGCCGACGCTGGGCATCATCTATCTCGATCTCGGCTTTGATCTGCATGTGCTGGACCGGGAATTGCTGCCGTACCTGCCCCTGTTCGGGCGGGCGCTGCTGCAGACCGGCACGGGCAGGCAAGATTTCGTGTCGCTGACGCAGCGCATTGGCCGCTCGACCGGCGGGATCGCGCAGCATCGCGGCCTTTCGGCACGCCAGGGGAGCGATGGCAGCGCCGCCTGGTTTTTCCTGTCGGGCAAGGCCGTGCCGGACAGAATGGAGGAAATGCTCGCCATCATGGGCGATGTGCTCCTTGATGCCCGACTCGACAATCGTGAGCGGTTCCGCCAGATGGCGCTCGAGGAAAAGGCGGGCTTTGAGGCCCGGCTGGTGCCCAGCGGCAATGCCATCGTGGATACGCGGCTCAAGTCCGGCCTGACCGAGGCGAGCTGGGTGGCCGAGCAATTGGGCGGCATCAGCTATCTCGGCTTCGTGCGGGACCTAGTGAAGCGCGTCGACAGCGATTGGGATGGCGTGCTGGCGGCGCTGCGGCGCATTCGCGACACCTTATTCAATCGCGGCCGCATGCTGGTCAATGTTACGGCGGACGGCGTGCTGTGGGACCGCGCCGAAAGCGAGATCGCGAGCTTTCTCCAGCGTTTGCCCGACGAACAGTTTGCTTTTGCCGACTGGAAAGCGGAGCGCCAGCCCCGGTCGGAAGGGCTGATCATTCCGGCGCAGGTCAACTATGTGGGCAAGGGCGCCAACCTGCGCCAGCTTGGCTTTGAGATGACCGGCGCATCCAGCGTCGTGCTCAAGTTCCTCAACACCACTTATCTTTGGGACAAGGTGCGGGTGCAGGGCGGCGCCTATGGCGGATCGAGCCGGTTCGACCTCACGTCGGGAAACTTTTCGTTCCTAAGCTATCGTGACCCCAATCTGCTCAAGACGCTCGACGCCTATGACGGGGCCAGCAAGGCGCTGCGGACGGCGATCGGGGAGAATGACCTCCAACGATCGATCATCGGGGTGATTGGGGATGTGGACGGCTATGAATTCCCCGATGCCAAGGGCTATTCGAGCATGTGGCGGCACCTGACGGGCACCACCGACGCCATTCGCCAGCAGCGGCGCGATGAAATCCTGGGCACGACAGAGGCTGATTTCCGCCGCATGGCCGATGCGGTGGAGGCGGTGGCGCGGCACGGGCATGTGGTGGTGCTGGGCGGCGAAGCAGCGATCAAGGCGGCCAACGAGCAGCGGCCGGGATTGTTGGATGTGCAGAAGGTGATGTGAGGGGGGTGTGATGGTGCCGTCTATCCACTGGCTCACGGATCGCTCAACAGAAGCGCTTTGGTCCATCGCTGCTTCACAAGCCCCTTAAGGGGCAAGGTGCTGGCTGCGTACCTTGCCTATCCCTGATGTTTCCCGCCCACCATCGCTGCCCTCGGGCTTGACCCGAGGGCCCCTTTCCACCGGGCAGAAGCGACGAGAGATCCTC
>CAKTFF010000553.1 GCA_934553185.1 uncultured Devosia sp. | reverse complement strand
GTCGGCGGGCTTGTAGTGGATGTGGCGGATGGCTGCGGACATGGCTGGATCTCGCTGTGGGACTCCGCAGAGACGAATCCAGCTCGATTCCAAGGCGTTCCGCCTAATCGTTAAGATCGATTCACAAGTGAGTCATTGCCAATGAATGAAGAGGGACTGCACCCGGCTACGGACTGGGTGGAGATCAGGCGCGTTTATGAGGAAAGCACCGAAACGCTCAAGCTGATCTGCGAACGCTTCGGCATCACCAAGGGGCAGCTCGAATACCGCCAGAACAAGGAGCACTGGCGCGCGCGCCGGCAGACCCTCCAGGATCGGCAGAACTCGACGCTGGCGCGGCTGTTTGTGGTTCTGGAGCAGCAGGTGGAAAAGCTGGCCCGGGCTGACAATGCAACCCTGGGCGACAAGGAGGCACAGCAATTGAGCGAACTGATCAGGGCATGCGAAAAGCTCTCAACTTTGGCGCGGGTGGACACAAAGGACGAGACCTCGCCGCCGCGGCGGGACATCAAGGAATTGCGGGCCAAGCTGGTAAAGCGACTTGAGCAATTTAACCGGCGCTAAGCTCAAGGCCAAGGTCGACAAGATGAGCCCCGAGGAAGTCGAGCGCCAATTGCATGACTGGTCCAAGTGGGCCTATCCCGAGCAGCGGGTGCCCCAAGGCGACTGGACGACCTGGCTGTTTCTGGGCGGACGCGGTTGCGGCAAGACCAGAACGGGTGCCGAATGGGTAAGAGGGCTCGTGGCAAAGGAAGTCGGCCCGATAGCGCTGGTGGGTGAGACCATGACGCAGGTTATGTCGATCATGGTGCGTGGTGAAAGCGGTATCCTGGCAGTGTGTCTGCCCAAGGAGATGCCTGTGCTGCGCAATGGCAGCCTGTTTTTCCCCAACGGGGTCGAGGCGGTGCCCATGTCGGCTTCGGACCCGGACCGGTTTCGCGGCCCCCAATTTGCCGCCGCCTGGTGCGATGAGGTGGCCAAGTGGCCCGATGCCGAAGCGGCATGGGACATGCTGCAGTTTGCCCTGCGGCTCGGCGACAAGCCACAGCAGCTGGCAACCACGACGCCAAGGTCGATCCCGCTGTTGCGGCGCCTGCTGGCGGACGAGCGAACGGCGGTAAGTCGCATGAAAACAGAGGGCAACCATGCTCACCTGGCACCCGACTTCCTTCAAACGGTGGTTGGCCGCTATCGCGGCACCGTGCTTGGACGCCAGGAGCTGGATGGCGAGATGATCGAGGACCTGCCCGATGCGCTGTGGGGCCGGAGCATGTTCCGGACCTTTGCAGGTGGTCCGGTGGAGCGCATCGTGGTGGCAGTCGATCCGCCGGTGACTGGGAAGGGTTCGTCGGACGCCTGCGGCATGGTTGTAGCGGGACGCGTGGGTGAGGGCGTGGCAGTGCTCGAGGATTGCACGCTTCGGCCTGCCGCGCCGTTGCGCTGGGCCACAAGGGCGGTGGAAGCGTTCCACGCTCACCAAGCCGATGCGATCGTAGTGGAAGTGAACCAGGGTGGCGACCTGGTGGAAGAAGTGATCCGGCAGATCGACACAAAGGTGCCGGTGCGCCAGGTGCGCGCCTCTCGGGGCAAGTGGCTGCGGGCCGAACCGGTTGCCGCTCTTTACGGGCGGGGGCTGGTGAGCCATGCAGCCGGGCTGACGGCGCTCGAAGACGAGATGTGCGCCTTTGGCGCCGATGGCAAAAGCGACGGCCATTCGCCCGACCGCGTGGATGCGCTGGTGTGGGCGGTGACGGACCTGCTGCTCAACGATACGCAGCCGCGGGTGCGGGGGCTTTAATCCGCACCCTCGTGCCTGCCGCCTGATCTCAGGATGGGTCCCGGCTCAAGGCCGGGATGACATCGAGGGTGAGCCAGGGCCGGCGACAGCTG
>CAKTFF010000552.1 GCA_934553185.1 uncultured Devosia sp. | reverse complement strand
CGTAAATCCTACTCGAGGTGGGACTTGATGAACCAGAGGTCCTTGTCGAGTTCGCGCGAAAAGGCGGTCAGAATATCGGCTGCATCGGCGTCGCCGGCATCATCGGTGGCGTCGATATCTTCGCGCACCTGGTTGGCGAGTGTCGCGAAACGGTCGGCAAGGGCGGCCAGATGATCCGGAACCTTGCGGATGTCGGTCGGGTAGGGCTCAAGCTTAGTGGCCTTGGCGATCACCTGACTGGTGCCCAGGGCAATGCCATCGGTAAAGCTGACGCCGTTGAACATGCGTGGTCGCCTGAGGTCGATATCGGACCCCGGCTTGATCAGATTGTCGAAATCCGAGGTCGCGATCATCTCGGCCAGGATTGTGGCCGTCGTGAGCATGACTTCGGTTTCATCCTCACCATAATGACGCTGTGCGGCATTCTGAACGGTGAGGACCCCCAGCATGTTGCCCGCCCGCAGCACCGGCACACCCAGAAAGGCGGCAAACTTTTCCTCGCCCGTTTCCGGACGGTAGGCAAAGGAAGGATGGCTGGGCGCGTCATCAAGGCTCAGCGGCTCGGCCTCGGCGGCGATCAGGCCGACCAGCCCTTCGCCCAGCCGCAGCGTGGTCATGTGCACCGACTCTGCAGCCAGCCCCTTGGTAGCGAAAAGCTCCAGCGCACCATCGTCGCGCAGCACATAGAAAGAGCAGACATCGGCCTGCATATTGTGGGCGATCACGGCCACGATCTTGTCGAGACGGTCCTGCGAGGCCAGTGGCTCCGCCATCGTTTCCCGCAACTGCCGCAGCAGCACTCTCGGCCCGCTCAGGGTCTTGACCATTACCGGTTCAAGGCGGCCCGCCGAGCCGCCCCCTCTCGCCAAAGGACGCGGGCCCCCTCCCCCTCGAAGGGGGTTCAGGCGTCCTTCTTGTCCAATCCGTAATAAGTATGGAGAGCCCGCACCGCAAGCTCGGCATATTGCTCGTCGATCAGAACGGAAGTTTTGATCTCCGAAGTGGTGATCAGCTGGATATTTATGCCCTTATCGGACAAGGCCTTGAACATGGATGATGCGACGCCGGCGTGGGAGCGCATGCCCACCCCGATCACCGAGACCTTGGCCCCGCCCTTGGAGCCCGAGATGCGGCGGTATTCGATCTTGTCGCCGGCCGATTCGAGCGCCCGAAGGGCCTTGTCATATTCGCTGTCGGGCACGGTGAAGGTGATGTCGGTGGTGGCGCCATCATCGGCGATGTTCTGCACGATCATGTCGACAACGATGCCCTGATCGGCCAAGGTGCCGAAAATAGCCGCGGCAACGCCCGGATTGTCCTTGACGTCGCGGAGGGTGATCTTGGCTTCCGCCTTGGCGAGCGTCACGCCCGAAACGATCTGCTTTTCCACTATCTCGTCCTCATCGCAAACAAGGGTGCCGGGCACGCCGGGGGTTCCATCGGGCGCCAGCTGCGGCGCATCGGGGTCATCGAAACTGGAGCGCACCAGGAGGCGCACCTTGTAGGCCATGGCCATTTCGACCGAGCGGATCATCAAGACCTTGGCGCCGAGCGAGGCCATTTCCAGCATCTCCTCAAAGGAGATCTTGGTCATGCGCTGCGCCTTGGGCACGATGCGGGGGTCGGTGGTGTAAACACCATCCACATCGGTATAGATGTCGCAGCGATCCGCACCCACGGCAGCCGCCACAGCCACGGCCGAGGTGTCGGAGCCACCACGCCCCAGCGTCGTGACCCGGCCATGATCGGAAATGCCCTGGAAACCGGTGATCACCGGCACCCAGCCCTTTTTCATGCGGCCGTCGAGTTCGGTCGGGTCGATCTCGGTGATGCGGGCGGCGCCATGAGAATCGTCGGTGCGGATCGGCACCTGCCAGCCGGCATAGGAGCGCG
>CAKTFF010000551.1 GCA_934553185.1 uncultured Devosia sp. | reverse complement strand
ATGCCGATCAGGATATGATCCGCTTCGTCGCGGCGGCCAACGCGTTCCGCAAGGCGCATCCGGCGCTGACTCATGACCACTTTCTCCTTGGGCAGGAGCGGAACGGGGTTCGCGACGTCGTCTGGCTCCACCCCGAAGGACGGGAAATGACCCAGGCGGACTGGAATTATTCAGGCGCCTCGACGCTGGGCATGCACCTCACCTACAAGGACGACGAGGTCCTGGTCTGGTTCAACCGCCGCGTCGAACCGGTGGTCGCCCGACTTCCCGCGGGCGATTGGCAGTTGGGCATCGTGTCCGACCACCTGGCCCACATCGCCCTATCGAACGGCACCGCCACTCTGACGCCGCGCTCCGTCGTGGCGCTGGTGCGCTGAAGGAGCCTTACTCGGCCGCTTCCAATTCCACAAAGCCGCCGGCGCGTTCGATGAACCCAACGATCTGGTCGAGGCTTTCGCGTCGCAGTAGATCGGTGAAAATATAGGGCCGGCCCTCGCGCACCTTTTGGGTATCGCTTTCCATTACGGTAAGGCTTGCCCCCACATAGGGCGCCAGATCGGTATGGGTGACCACCAGAAGATCAGAGCGGGAAATCGCCGGGCCCCCCTTGCGCGGGATCTTTTCGCCCTGCGCCACCGAGATCACATAGATGGTGACGTCGGCCAGGTCTGGCGAAAACGTCGCCGCGAGGTTGTCGCCGCCGCTCTCGATCAGGATGATGTCGAGGTCGGGGAACTTGCGGTTGAGATCGTCGATTGCGGCGAGGTTGAGCGAGGCATCCTCGCGGATGGCCGTGTGCGGGCAGCCGCCCGTTTCGACGCCGACAATGCGGTCCTCGGAGATAGCCTGCACGCGCGCCAGGATCAGCGCGTCTTCGCGCGTGTAAATGTCATTGGTCACCACCGCCATCGAGTAGCGGTCGCGCATAGACTTGAGCAGCATCTCGCACAGCGTGGTCTTGCCCGAGCCAACCGGGCCGCCAATGCCGATGCGCAGAGGTCCGTTCAGTGATTTCATAGCAGCCTCCAAAGGACGAGCAGGATAAACCCGAAGCCGAGAAACAGGCAAAGCGGGGAATAGACCCGCCGGTCATTGAGCCGGAAGCTCGGCTCGGGGGTGCGTTCGACCCACCATGGGAGGTAGCTGACAATGCCGCGCGCCAGAAACACTGCAGCTAGCGGCAACCCAGCAAGGGTCAGGGCCATGCCGCCCCCGGCTGGATCGGCAAGCGCCAGTGCCAGAACCCCGGCGACGAGCATAAGAACGGCAAGCCCCAGCGACACTCGCCGCGGCGGCATGTGTTCGACATTTGGTGTCCCCACAACGGTTTGCGCCAGAAGCTTCTCGGTTCGAATCGGCCAGGTTTGGCCGACGGACCAGACAAGATGCGCGGTCCCCAGGGCCAGAAGAACGATGAACATGAAGGCGGCGATCAGCATGCTCATGAGCGGAAGATTCTCGTGTGAAGGGTTTCGTGCCGCATCTGGGCGAGGTCAGCGGCATAGGCCACCGAGCCAAGATCGTCCAGCGTCGCTTTCTGGCACAAAGATGCCCGGGCGGCGATGGCGGATTCAAGCGCGGCCATGATGAGGAGCCCGTCGCGTTGACCGATGGGGACAAGCCGGACGGCCACCGACACCTGCCCGTGCACGCTTGCCGTGAGATAAGCAAGAAGAGCCGCCTCCAGTGCGATGGCGTGGGCGGCCGCCGTTGCACCGACCGCGAGCGGGTAAGGGCAGGGCGCGGGCAGGGGATTGGCCGTTCCGGTCGGCCAGGCTTGCGCCGCAGCGGCGAAAGCCGCCCCCATGCTTGTGATTTCGTGATGCCGCTCCAGTGCCGGGGTCAGCGCCAGGCAGAGATCTGCCAGATCAGCCAGCTCCGCAGCGTTGTCATGCGC
>CAKTFF010000550.1 GCA_934553185.1 uncultured Devosia sp. | reverse complement strand
CAGGCGCTGACCGCCGGCCTCGCCGTTGAAATGGTGCATTGCTATTCCCTAGTCCATGACGACCTTCCGGCCATGGACAATGACGACCTGCGCCGCGGCCGTCCCACCGTCCACCGCCAGTTTGACGACGCCACTGCCATCCTCGCGGGCGACGCGCTCCTGACTCACGCCTTTGGCCTTCTGGCGGACCCCGCCTGCCACCCCGACCCTGCCGTGCGCATCTCCCTGGTCTCCGAACTCGTCGCCGGTTCGGGCGCCGGCGGCATGGTGGGCGGGCAGATGCGCGACATCGAGGGTGAAAAGGCAACGCTTGCGCCCGACGAAATCTCCACCATGCAGGCCATGAAGACCGGCGCCCTGATCCGCGCCAGCGTTCGCATGGGCGCCATTCTCGGCAGCGCCGACCAGCGGGCTTTATCCGTCCTCACCGCCTATAGCGAAGCGGCCGGCCGCGCCTTCCAGCTTGCCGACGACATCCTTGATGTCACGGCCAGCGCCGAAACCATGGGCAAGGCCACGGGCAAGGACGCGGCGCTGGGCAAGCAGACGCTGGTCGCCCATCTGGGCGTCGAAGGCGCCCGCCAAAGGCTGAACCAGATCGTGGGCGAAGCGTTGTCGGCCCTGCGCACCTTTGGTCCCCGTGCCGATGGCCTGCGCGCCACCGCCCGCTTCTTTGCCACACGAGAAAACTGATCCCATGGCCATTCTTGCCAGCGTCAACATCGGCAAACCCCAGCCGATCCCTGGCGAGACCGCCCAGACCGGCATCTTCAAGGAACCGGTAGCGGGCGAAGTCACGGTCACCCGCAATGGGCTTGAAGGCGACGCCGTGCTCGACCGCAAGCACCATGGCGGGCGCGATCAGGCCGTCTATGTTTACTTCACCGACGACTATGACTGGTGGAAGGAGGAGCTCGGCCAGCCCTTGGCGCCAGGAACCTTTGGCGAAAACATCACCCTTGCCGGTGTCGAAGGCCGCAGCGTCGCCGCCGGCGACCGTTTCGTGATCGATGAAGTGGTGCTCGAAGTCACCTCCCACCGCACCCCCTGCATGACCCTGGCCCGCCGCATGGGCGACCCCGGCTTCGTTAAGCGCTTCCACCAGGCCGGCCGCCCGGGCGCTTATTGCCGCGTCATCACCGCCGGCGCCTTCCATGCCAACGAGCCCGTCCGCTACATCCCCTTTGTGGGCGAACGCACCACCGTGGCCGAACTCATGGCCCTCGAAGGCGTGCGCGACCCGGACCCTGCCATCCTGCGCCGCGCACTGACCGCCCCCATCCACCACGCGATGCGCACCGATTTCGAGCAAAAGCTCGCGCAACTGTTTTAAGGGAGCACCCCCGTGAGCCTTCAATCGGTTCAGGCCGACCTTGCCCGGCGTGCCCCCGACCTCCTCGTCGAAGTCACCGATCTGTCCACTGCCACCGTGCAACTCGCCGCGTCCGTGCATGGCGTCGAACCCGGACAGATCGCTAAAACCCTGTGCATCCGCGTCCGCGATGAGGAACTGCTGCTTGTCACCCGTGGCGACGCGCGCCTCGACAACACCAAGAGCAAGACCGCCTTCGGCGGCCGCCCCCGCATGCTGGGCGCCGAGGACGTGCTCCGCCTCACCAGCCATCCCGTGGGCGGCGTCTGCCCCTTCGGCCTGCCGCAGCCGCTGCCGATCTATCTCGATACATCGCTGCAAATCTATGATCTGGTGATCCCCGCCGGCGGCGACACGCACGCTTCGGTGCGCCTCTCCGTCGATCGCCTTGCCGAACTGTGCGGCAACCGGTGGGTCGATGCCTGTCTGCCCCCGACCAGCCCCTAGGAGAACCAGCATGCTCGCAACGCTGATCGTCGTCACGATTGCCGCTTCCCTCCTCGGCACCGGCATCACGGCCGCGGGCGT
>CAKTFF010000549.1 GCA_934553185.1 uncultured Devosia sp. | reverse complement strand
GCGATGCGGAGCAAGGGCTTCAATGTGGGCGGGGAGCAGTCCGGCCACATCATTCTTTCGGATTTCACCACGACGGGCGATGGTCTGGTGGCGGCGCTGCAGCTGTTGTCCGTACTCAAGCAGCGCGAGCGCACCGTGTCGGAAATTTGCGCGCGGTTCACCAAGGTGCCGCAGCTGCTGCGCAGCGTGAAGTTCAAGTCGGGCAAGCCGCTCGAGCATAAGCTGGTGATCGAGGCCATTGCCGACGGGCAGGCCATGCTGGGTACTGGCGGGCGCCTCGTGGTGCGGGCATCGGGCACCGAGCCGGTGATCCGCGTGATGGGGGAGGCGGACGATGCCGCGCTGGTGTCGAGCGTTGTCAGGCAGATCGAAGCGGCTATTCTTGAGGTCGCGTAAGGGGCTTGCGGGCCATTTCAGGGTTAAGAGGGGTGGTTAAGCGCGTTTTAAGGATGTTGTTCGATATTGGGCGCAATCGACTGGTGTCGTGGCAACCAAAAGGACTTCACGAATGCGTAAGCTTACAGCTGCAATCATGGTGGCAGGCGCCGCCACCATTGCTGGGCCGGCCCTCGCCGCCGACTTCCCCATCTATCCGCCGGTGATCGAGATCCCCGATGTCGACTATGGCGTCTCCGGCTCGTTCTATCTGCGCGGCAGTGCTGCGGCGAATGCCCTGTGGGCCAGCGAAGTCGACCACCCGACCGCAGATCCCGATAGCTATGAAATTGATCAGTTCGGCTATGGCTATTCGGTCGGTGCCGGCGTCGGCTACGAAACAGGCACTGGCCTGCGTTTCGACGTGACCGCCGACTTCCTCCAGAACGAAGGCATGAGCATCGACGCGCCCGATGGCACGACCGGCATTGCCGAAGGCGAGCACGAGCTGTCGCTGCGCTCCACCGTGCTGCTGGCCAACGCTTACTACGACTTCGGCCTTGGCGACATTGGTTATGGTGCTGCTGGCGGTGCCTTCGGCTATGTCGGTGCCGGTGTGGGTCTTGCCCGCAACGACTTCATTTCGACCGGTGGCCCGGACGATACGCGCGACACCAATACCAGCTTTGCCGCAGCCGGCATGATCGGCGCCGGCTACGATTTCGGCCAGGTTGTTGCCGACCTGGGCTATCGCGCGCTCTACATCGCCAACATCGAAAACGATGCGGCTGTCGCGCCCTACAGCATCACCAACAACATCGCTCACGAAGTGCGCGGCACCGTCCGCTACCGCTTCAACTAAGCTTTTCGTGGCGGGCAGCCACGGTCCGCCGCAAGGCTTGAGAAACAGCCGGCGTCCACCAGGGCGCCGGTTTTTTGTGTTTGGGCCACGCCGCGTTTGCCCTTTGCTCACTATGACGGAGCGCTTCGCAAAGATCGCTTGACCTGTGCTTGCCCGGAGGCATAGACCTCGTCTCAGGACATCTTGCCCTAACGCAAGACGCATAGGCCTGGGAGGGCCGCTTGAGATGGCTGATACGCCCCAATCCGCACCGGCGGTTAAACCGGCAAACCCCAATTTTTCGTCGGGCCCCTGTGCCAAGCGTCCTGGCTGGACGGTTGAAGCGCTCAGCGACGCGCTGGTCGGCCGTTCGCACCGCTCCAAGCCGGGTAGGGCCCGCATCCAGCAGGCGATCGACCTGACGCGCGAACTGCTCGAAGTTCCCGCTGATTACCGCATTGGCATCGTGCCTGCTTCCGATACCGGCGCCGTCGAAATGGCGTTGTGGTCGCTGCTCGGCGCACGCGGCGTTGATGTTCTCGCCTGGGAAAGCTTCGGTTCGGGTTGGGTGACCGATGTGGTGAAGCAGCTGAAGCTTCCAGATGTCCGTACCATCGATGCGCCTTATGGCGCGCTGCCGGATCTCACCACCGTCGACTTCAACCGCGACGTGGTGTTCACCTGGAACGGCACGACTTCCG
>CAKTFF010000548.1 GCA_934553185.1 uncultured Devosia sp. | reverse complement strand
CCGCCGGAGCGGTCGATCAGGCAGGCGGCGGCAACCACATTGGCGCCGATGGCCCGCAGCGCTTCCACGCATTCGCGGATGGAGAGGCCGGTGGAGACAATGTCCTCGACCACGATCACCTGATCATCGGGCGCGATCTCGAAGCCGCGGCGCAGCTCGAACTTGCCTTCGACACGCTCGGTGTAAAGGGCCGGCAGCTGAAGGTGGCGCGCGGTCTCGTAGCCGGGGATAATGCCGCCGATGGCGGGCGAAACCACCTTGGTGACACCCGGCACTTCGGCGCGGATGCGGTCGGCCAGAGCGCGGCAGAGCTTTTCGGTTTGCTCTGCATACTGAAAGACCCGCGCTTTCTGCAGAAAGACGGGAGAGCGCAGGCCCGAGGAGAGGATAAAATGGCCTTCCAGCATGGCGCCGCATTGGCGGAAGATGTCCAGAACCTCATCTTTCGTCATCAGCAAACCTCCGGTCGACCTTGCCGTCCCATTCGAGCGTCGAAATCATCCCCGCCTCGCGCATGCCGGCGCGCTGCACGGCCGATAAGCCCGGACTGCGCTTCAGGGTTGCCAGAACATCGGTGAGTTGCGCAAGGTCGCGCACCTCGATTTCAAAGATCATCTGGTGAAAGTCGGGCGAAATCATCCGCATCACCAGATTGTTGATGTTGGCCTCGCAGGCAGCAATGGCCGAGGAAATCTGCGCCAGCGAGCCGGGCTTGTTGACGCTCTCCATGGTGATCACGGTGGGATAGAGCTTGTCGTCCTGCGCATTGATGTTCCAGCGCACATCGACCCAGGCGACGTCGCTGTCATGCAGGTCGATCAGCGCATCGGAATGGATCGGATAAACCAGCATGGGCGTGTCGGGCTGGAGAATGCCCACCAGCCGATCGCCGGGCACGGCGCCCTCGCCCGAAACGGTGACGGGCATGTGGAAATCGAGCCTGGCCAGAGCCGCCTTGGCGCTGGGGCCGGAGCGCTGCCCGCCGGGAACGCGGAAGCGGAACAGGTCCGTGGCGCGCAGGGCAAACCAGCCGTCGGCCGTATCGGCAACCGGCAGATCGATCTTGCGGCGGCGCTTGCGCAGGCCCTTGAGCCGGGCAAGCTCGGCGGCAAGTGGCTCGGAGCCGATCTTGCCCTCGCCCACGGCGATCAGGAGGTCGCGACGGCTGGCGGTATGCAGCGCCTCGGCAAGGGCTTTGGCCTCGCTGTCGTCGAGCATGACCCCTTCGCGCTCGAGCATCATGTTGAGGACGTGCTCGCCCAGCCCATAGGCGCGCTGGGTGGCGGCGTGCCGCACCGAGCGGCGGATGGCGGCGCGGGCCTTGCCGGTGGCGGCGATCGTCAGCCAATTGAGCGGGGGCAGATGGTTCTGGTCGCGGATGATCTCGACTTCGTCGCCCGAGCGAAGCTGGGTCACCAGCGGCAGAATGGCGCCGTTGATCTTGGCGCCAACCGTGGTGTCGCCGATATCGGTGTGCAGCGCATAAGCAAAGTCGATGGGCGTGGCGCCACGCGGCAAGGCGATCAGCCGTCCACGTGGGGTGAAGCAGAAGACCTGATCCTGGAACAGCTCGAGCTTGGTATATTCCAGGAAATCCTCGGTCGAGGAATTGCCCGTGGTCAGGTGGCTGATGGTTTGCCGCAGCGAGCCATAGGCCTGCGATTCGTTTTCGATGCGGCTGAGATCGGCCGAGGCCCCGTCCTTGTAGAGGGCGTGGGCGGCTATACCGAATTCGGCAACGCGGTCCATCTCTTCGGTGCGGATTTGCAGCTCGGCGCGCTGGCGGCCAGGCCCAACGATGGTTGTGTGGATGGACTGATAATCGTTGTGCTTGGGGACCGAAATATAGTCCTTGAAGCGGCCCGGCACGACCTTCCACTTGGTGTGGACCACGCCGACGGTGCGGTAGCATTCCTCGAGCGAGC
>CAKTFF010000547.1 GCA_934553185.1 uncultured Devosia sp. | reverse complement strand
CCCATGGGGTGTCAGAGCCTCGATCCCTCTCGAGGAAAAGGGCTGGCACTTGGTCCGTGATGAACCCAAGCACCCCCTCCCCGGCCCTCCCCTCAAGGGGGAGGGAGGGCAGACTGATCGGCAGGAACTCACCCGATGCGCTCCGGCAGGGGGCCCGCACCACGGAGGAAGGTGGCGGCGTCCATGGCGCCTTTGCCTTCGCGTTGGACCTGGGTGAGGCGCACGGCGCCGGTGCCGCAGCAGATAACAAGGTTGGGCAGGACTGTGCCGGGGGCGCCGCTGCCCTCTCCCAGTGTCGAGCGGAGCGCCTTGACCCGCACCGGCTTGCCGCCGAGTTCAAGTTCGAACCAGGCGCCGGGAAAGGGCGAGAGGCCGCGAATGTGGTTGTGGACGGTTTCGGCCGGCAGGGACCAGTCGATGCGGGCTTCGCTTTTCTCGATTTTTTTGGCGTAGAGGGCGCCATCATCGGTTTGCGGGCGGAAGTCGAGACTGCCGCGATCGAGAGCGGCAAGGGCCCGGCCCATGAGATCGGCGCCGACGCGCATCATGGCGTCGTGCAGTTCACCCGCGGTCATGTCGGGGCCGATGGGGATCATGTCGACCAGCGCGACGGGGCCGGTATCGAGCCCTTCATCCATCTGCATCACCATGACGCCGGTTTCCCGATCGCCGGCCATGACGGCGCGCTGGATCGGCGCGGCTCCACGCCAGCGCGGCAGCAGCGAGCCATGAAGATTGAGGCAGCCCAGGCGCGGGGCATCGAGAATCGGCTTGGGCAGGAGGAGACCATAGGCGACCACCACGGCAAGGTCTGCATCATGGCTGGCAAAGATGATCTGCTCGGCCTCGTCGCGCAGCGAGCGCGGCGTGTAAACCGGAATGCCGAAGCCTTCGGCGGCAAGGTGGACCGGCGACTTGCGCTCCTCCTGGCCGCGCCCGGCGGGCTTGGGCGCGCGGGTATAGACCGCAACGACCTCGTGGCCGGATGAGACGATTTCGAGGAGGGTGGGAACGGAAAAATCCGGCGTGCCCATGAAGATGACGCGCATAGGGGGGGCTCCATCTTCCCCTCTCCCCTTGTGGGAGAGGGTGCCCGAAGGGCGGGTGAGGGGTTTGCGCTGCGATAGGCCCCCCTCATCCGGCGCTGCGCGCCACCTTCTCCCACAAGGGGAGAAGGAAGGGGCGGCAGATCACTAGCCGGCGGCGCGCTTGGCTTGCTTGTCGAACTTTTTGATGACGCGGTCGCGCTTGAGGCGGCTGAGATAGTCGATGTAAAGGACGCCATCGAGATGATCGATCTCGTGCTGGATGCAGACGGCGAGCTTGCCTTCTGTCGCGCGGGTCACTTCCTTGCCCTCGAGGTCGGTGTATTTCACCGTCACCGCATTGGGGCGCTCGACTTCGTAATAAAGCTCGGGGATGGAGAGGCACCCTTCCTCGGTGACCTGCATCTCCTCGCCGAAATGGGTGATTTCGGGATTGATCAGCACCATGGGATCGGCCGGCTCGCCTTCGGGCGCCACATCGATCACGACGATGCGCTTGAGCACCCCGATTTGCGGTGCGGCAAGGCCGATGCCGGGGGCGTCATACATGGTGTCGAGCATGTCCTGAGCCAGCGTCCGGACCTCGTCATCGACCTCGACGATCGAGTCGGCGACAGCGCGCAGGCGCGCATCGGGAAGAACAAGAATGGGGCGAACGGCCATTGGGAAGGTCCGGGAGAAAGGGAATTGTGTTTCTCGATATGGTATTTTCCCGCGCCGGGTCAACTCTGCCCTCGCCTTCACCGGGAACATTCCGTGAACTCGCGAATCGCGGTAAGGGGGGATCATGGAAGAGGTTGTGTTCGCGCTTTGGGGATTTCCTGTCACCGTGCCGCTGCTCGGAGCGGCCGCTGTTGGCGTGCTGGCGCTTATCCTTGCGG
>CAKTFF010000546.1 GCA_934553185.1 uncultured Devosia sp. | reverse complement strand
GGCTGAGCGATGCTGGCGCGGAACTGATCTCCACCGGCGGCACCCATAAGCTGATCGGCGATGCGGGATTGCCGGTGCGCGAAATCGCTGACCTCACGGGCTTTCCCGAGATGATGGATGGCCGGGTTAAGACGCTGCATCCCAAAGTGCATGGCGGGCTCTTGGCCGTTCGCGACAAGGCCGATCACGCCGCCTCCATGGCCGAACACGCCATCGAGCCAATCGACCTGGTTGCGGTCAATCTCTACCCGTTCGAGAAAACCGTGGCGTCCGGCGCGTCTTACGATGAGATCATCGAGAATATCGATATCGGCGGCCCCGCCATGGTGCGATCGGCGGCCAAGAACCATGCCTATGTCACCGTGGTGGTCGATCCGGCTGATTACGCGCCGATCTTGGAGGCCATCGCCGAGCATGGCGGCGTGCCCTACCCGATGCGCCAGCGCCTTGCCGCCAAGGCCTATGCCCGCACCGCCGCCTATGACAGCGCCATCGCATCCTGGTTTGCCGGCAACATCGGCTTTGCCGAAGTGCCGTATCGCTCATTTGCGGGGCAGTTGCGCGAGGTCATGCGCTATGGCGAGAACCCCCATCAATGGGCCGGCTTCTTTGCCACGGGCGAAACGCGTCCGGGTGTCGCCACGGCGCGGCAGGTGCAGGGCAAGACGCTGAGCTACAACAACATCAACGATACCGATGCCGCCTTCGAGCTGGTGAGCGAGTTCGATCCGGCCGAGAACGCGGCCGTCGCCATCATCAAGCACGCCAATCCCTGCGGCGTCGCCGTTGCCGGCAACCTCGTGGACGCCTACAAACTAGCCCTGCGCACCGATCCGGTCTCCGCCTTTGGTGGCATTGTCGCCACCAATCGCCCGATCGACGCTGAAACGGCCCGGCACATCGTCGACGTGTTCACCGAAGTGATCGTTGCCCCCGATGCCAGCGCGGAAGCGCAGGAGATCATTGCGGGGAAAAAGAATCTCCGGCTGCTGCTGACCGGCGGCATGGCCGATCCCAAGGCCGAGGGGCTCGTGGTCAAGTCGGTGGCCGGGGGCATGCTGGTGCAGGGGCGCGACAACCGCAATGTCGACGATTGCGCGCTGCGGGTCGTGACGAAGCGTCAGCCGACCGAAGCCGAAATGGCCGACCTGCGGCTTGCGGCCAAGGTCGCCAAGCACGTCAAATCCAATGCCATCGTTTATGTCCGCGACGGCGCCACGGTGGGGATCGGCGCCGGGCAGATGTCGCGCGTCGATTCAGCGCTCACCGCCCATCGCAAGTCGATTGATGCGGCCAGGGCTGCCGGCGTCGAAGGCGCCCTTACAGAGGGCTCGGTCGCCGCGTCAGACGCGTTTTTCCCTTTTGCCGACGGGCTCGAAGCATTGGTTGCCGCCGGCGCCACCGCCGTCATCCAGCCCGGCGGCTCGGTGCGCGACGACGAGGTCATCGCAGCGGCCGATGCCGCAGGCATCGCCATGGTCATGACCGGCATGCGCCACTTCCGCCACTAAGATCTCTCAGCAGCCTTATAATGAGCCCTGAAGTAGCCCTCATGGGCTGCTGAACCAACCATTACACATCCGTGATATTCGCACCTCTTTGCGGTAAGACCTTCTTGAGACGGACATGCGAGATTGCCCCGGTTGCCGCCGCAAGGGCTTGAGGCATACGGGCAGTCCCATGCGGTTCACGATTCCTTCCGATCTGTCGAAATTGCTCCATACCGGGCTCTGGCGCTCCGTGGGGTCGCTTGGCATCAAGGTCGCCACAGCGGGGCTGACTTATCTGACCTATGTGGTGCTCTCGCGCACCATGTCGCCCGATGAATACGGGCACTTCGCCTTCGGTCTCGCGCTCGCCACCGTGCTCGCCATCGCGGCCGGGGTGGGGCAACCCACCGCCATCCTGCGCCTCTGGCCGCAGGAAAACGTTGC
>CAKTFF010000545.1 GCA_934553185.1 uncultured Devosia sp. | reverse complement strand
GGTCGCCGCCCAGCATTCGTGTCACGGCGCGTGAGAACAGATCGATCGCAGCCGGCAGACGAAGGGGCTTCGAAAAGGTGATCCCGCAGCCATGGTCTTCGCCATAGTGGTAGCCATAGGGGCTTCGATCAGGGGTCAGGCCGGCGTCGAACTTCGCGCGCCATTGATCCGGATCAAGACTTCGATCGAGCAAAACAAAAACCTTCATCAGCCCACCGGACCTCTGTTGAACAGCGATGAAGGTCCTCGGCTCCTGATTAAACAAGATGATCAAAAGGAGATGAGGCTACTGCTTACTGGTGGGTGTGCAGATGCGGAGCACACTCGTGGCTGTCCCGGGCAGCCCGTTTTCGCAGGAACTTTTCGTGCTTGATGAGGTTGGTCCCTGACGAGGAGACGACATCATGACAAGCAAATTACCCCCCGTTCCCGAAGAGAACCGGAGCTCCAAAGGGCCTGGCGGAAACGAATCGGTGAGTGCCGATGACGCCATTCATGGTCAGACCAATGCGCCGAACCCTGACAAGCAGGGCGAGCAGGGCAACTCCAAGGTAAACACGACCCATCAGGGTTATCAGCAGGACAGGTAAGGAGACACTTTATGTCAACTTCCGAGAAAACACCGGCCAGCATCCGGCAGGGTGGCCCAGGCGCTTCGCACGAAAATGCCAAGGAGCCGCTCGAAATCAACAAGCCGCCGGCAGACTCCGACGAGCGCAGCCGCAGCAATGTGTCGGGCGGCGGAGGAGAGCCGGACAGCCACCACACCCATGATTCCAAAAGCAAGGGCGGCGGGTCCTAAGCGTCGCTTCCGATCAATAGCTACAATGGAGATCATTATGGCAAGCGGACATGGCGGAAAGAACACGATGGGCCGTGGCGCCCAAGGCAAAGGCACCGGCACGGGTGCGATGACGACCATGCCTGACGATATGGTCGGCGAGAACATGATCCTGTCCAACCGCGACAAGGCTCAGCATTCCGATGAGCGAGGTCTGGACAGCAAGCAGATCCAGACTGAACAGCACCAGGATCACTCGGCTAATCGTTACAAGGATGATGACGAGTAAATCAGATCGAAAAAGGGCCACTTCGGTGGCCTTTTTTGTATCTGTTGCTTGGACGCGCATGCAAGTCGGGGCGCCGCTTGGCAAAGCCCGCGCACTCCTAGTCGATGGTTGTATTTCACAAAACCATAATACTCTTATATGAAGATGCAGATCCAACGAGCTACGAGAGTTTCAGCTCATGTTGCCTCTGCGCATACGGCTTCCCGGCGGCACGCTTAAGGTGAAGCGTTACTGGCATCTTCGCAGCGATGAGCGCGCACGGTTAGTCCCTGTCTGGCAGATGGGGATAACCTATTTCGTGTGGCGATCGCGCAGATCGCGCAGGTAAGTTCAGCCATTGGCGGGGAACAAAAAAGGCGGGCTGCAGCGCAGCCCGCCTTTTCTTCTGAGTGAGTCGAGCGATCAGCTGGCGGGCGTGACCTTCAGGATGCTCGACGTGCCGGCATCCGGATTTTCGGTCACCGCGTAGATCGCACCGTCTTCGCCGACCTGCACGTCACGCACGCGCGCTTCAAGCGGGATGCGCTCTTCCGAGGCCACGCGATCGTTATCGAGGTGCAGCACCACGATGCCGGTGGAAACCAGGCCGCCGACCAGGAAGGTGTTGTCCCATTCGGCGAACTGATCCCCTTCATAGAAGGTCATGCCGGATGGTCCGATCACCGGATCCCAGTAATAAACGGGCTGTTCCATGCCCTCTTTGGCGGTAATCCCCTCACCAACAGGTCGGCCGCTATATTCAATGCCGTATGTGATGACCGGCCATCCATAGTTCTTGCCGCCTTCCGGACGGTTGAGTTCGTCTCCGCCCTTCGGTCCATGCTCGACGGTCCACAAACGGCCCTGATCATCGAGCGCAGCGGACTGCATGT
>CAKTFF010000544.1 GCA_934553185.1 uncultured Devosia sp. | reverse complement strand
GATAACGACTGGCTGATTTTCAACCTTGAAGGCGCTGAGCAGGGCCTTGCCGACATCGTGCAGCACGCGGCCGCTGGCCGCTTCTCGCGCCTGTTGATCCGCGACGGCACGGTCGACATGAGCGACACCGTTTATGGCCTGTTTCGCCGTTTCGAGGCGATTAACTTCGAGATCGAGCCCGGCCGCGAAGCGGGCAGCACGCATGGCACGTTTTCGGCGCGCCTTGGCGGTCGCACCATTGCGGGAAGTCTCTCACGGACGCTCGACGATGCTGGCAATTCCCGCATCGAAGCCGATGTGAGCAACATAGATTTCGCGGCTTTGCTCCCCTTTATGGACAATCCAAACAGTATTGCCGCTGTTCGTGGTGGCGGCGCTCTGTCCATGGATGTTCAGTTTGCTGGGGGCAAGCTCCTCCACGGCCGCTTCAAGGTCGATGCCACCGGTCTTGACCTGCGCATCAGGGACACGCTGTTCCCCATCGCCGGATCCATTCTTGATATCGACTGGGAACCCCAAGCCGGTCAGTTCATCCTCCAGGAGGTTGCGCTCGGCATCGGTCAAAGCCGAGGCTACGTCTCAGGCACCTTCGCCATGGGGATTGATCCGCTTTATGGCCCCACCATCGGCATGGCGCTGAAGGCACGCGACGTGGTGATCCATCCCAACGATATGGCCGCGCCCGCCGAGCCTTTCGACAGCATCGAGCTATCCGGCTGGTCCGCGCCGCTCTATGGCGCTCTCGGCATCGATCAACTGATCGCACGCAAGGGCGCAGGGACCGTGGAAAGCACCGGTCGGGTCGACATCCTGCGCGACGGCATGGGTGTGGACCTGTCCATTAGCGGGCAGGGGGTCTCAGCCGACGACCTCAAACGTCTCTGGCCTTATGTGATTGGCGGGGAAAGCCGCGACTGGTTCGTGGCCAATGTCGCATCGGGTACCGTCTCCCAGGCACGCATGGATTTCCGCTTTCCGGTCGGAACGATTGGCTTAGAGGGCGAGAACAAGCCCATTCCTGACGGAAGCATGCAGATCGACATGACCGGCACAGGCATCGCCGTCAAGCCCACGCCAGCTATGGCGCCGGTCGCGATCGACGGCCTGGCCCGATTGCAGCTGGACGATACCGATCTGGTTGTGTCTGCCACCGGCGGGCAGTTGACCACCTCAGTGGGAGCCATCCGCGTCGGCAATCCAGCCATCGTCATGGACAATTCCGAGCCGGGCGCCAGCATCATCGAGCTTTCGGGCGATGTGTCCGGACCCATCCCGGCTTTGCTCGCTTTGGCGCAAGACCAGCAAGGCGCTGCACTAGCCTCTGCTCAGCTTCCGATTGATCTTGCCTCCCTCACCGGTTCGGTGTCGCTGGGATTGGTCGCGACCATTGGCTTGCCTGATCCGGTAAGCGGGCGCCCGCTTGATCTCGATTACGTCGTCAACGGCACGGTCAGCGGCTTCAGCAGTAGCCAGCCAATCCAGGATCGGACCATCGGCAATGGCGAACTGGCCTTCAGTGCATCGCAGGATGGATATCAGTTGGGCGGCACCGCCGAGATCGACGGCATGGACGCGGAAATCGAAATTTCGGGAACCCCTGAAACCCAGCCCTCCATCCGCCTAGCCTCAAGCATCGACGTGGCTGATCTCGCCAAGCTGGGCTTTGACGCTTCCGAGTTCCTGGGCGGCGCAGTGCGCTTTGTTGCCCAGCCCATGGCTGACGGCTCAATACAGATGGCGGTGGACCTCAAGGACGCCTCCTTGACCCTCAAGGACATCGGCATCAGCAAGGCCGCGGGCACCTCCGGCTCGCTGACGGCGGTGGTCAAGCCTGAAGGTGAGGTAACGACGCTCAGCGACATCGACTTGTCCTTTGGCACCGTGCGCGCCCGGGGCAACCTGATCTATCATGGCGAGAACGGTCTTGAGGAAGCCCGCTTCAGCCAGTT
>CAKTFF010000543.1 GCA_934553185.1 uncultured Devosia sp. | reverse complement strand
TTTCACGCGCCAGCGCCGCATGAACCTGCCCGACATCGCGCGCTTCCCCCTCGATCGCGTCCGACAGGATCGCCGCCCCAAGACCATGGTGTCTCGCGCAATCGGCAGCCGCCTCCAGCGACAACGCAGCCGAAGCGATGATCTGGACGCTGTTGCGCCCGAAAACCGGATCATCGGGGCGCGGCGGTAGATTGCTGTCGCCCATGAGGATGGCACGGGCCGTGGCCGGCAGGTCCAAACGATAGAGTTCGGCATATTGCCGCGCCAGGTCCCGCGAACCGCCCAGCGGAATGGTCGGCCCAGACGCCACCAGCGCCGGATCGTCGCCCGGAACATCGGACACCACGAGCGTCGCGACGCGCGCCGGATGGCACAAGGCCGCCAGCCGCCCACCCTTTAAAAGAGAGAACTGGTTACGCAGCAGGTTCATCACGGCAATGGGGGCGCCCGAGGCGAGCAGCGCGCGGTTGACGGCCTGCTCGTCATCAAGCGTCATGGCACCCGCCGGCGCGGGCAGGAGCGCCGAGCCGCCGCCCGAGATCAGCGCCACCACCAGATCGTCCGGCCCAAGGCCGGACACCAGGTCCATCATCTCCCGCGCCGCCTTGAACCCCGCCTGGTCCGGCACCGGATGGGCGGCCTCGACGATGCGGATGCGCTGGCAGGGTTCGCCATAGCCATAGCGGGTGACGACCAGGCCCTCGATCGGGCCCGGCCAGGCTTGCTCGAAGGCACGCGCCATTTGCGCCGACGCTTTGCCGGCGCCGATCACCACCGTGCGGCCAAGGGGCGGGGCGGGCAAGTGTTGCGCCACGGCCAAAGCCGGCTGCGCCCTGGCGACCGCCGCCTCAAACATCTCCGCTAAGAGCTCGCGATCCACCCCATTCTCCCCGCTTGCGATTCGACGCGGGGCAGCGTAGCCAGCATTGGGTTTGGTGCACAGTTGCTAAACCGGGGCAGCCGCGTTTCCCTGTGCTCAAGGAGCCCGCATGACTGAACGATTCGCGATCTACTTCGCCCCTTCGGCGACCGGCAATCTGTGGGAGCGCGCCGCGACGTGGCTGGGACGCGACGCCAAGGATGGCGAGCTGTTCAGCGGTTCGGTGGCAGGCCTCGAGCGCGATCGTCTGCTCAACTTCACCCAGTCGGCCAATCGCTATGGCTTTCACGCCACGATCAAGGCGCCGATGGCCCTGGCCGAAGGCGCGAGCGAAGCCGACTTGCGGGCAGAACTGGCGCAGTTCGCTGCCGCGCACCAGCCGGTGGCGCTGGGCAAGCTCAGTCTCGAGCTCCTTGATGGTTTTCTGGCCCTGGTGCCCAGTGGCGATGGGGAAAGCGTGCAGGATTTTGCCGCTCATGTGGTGGAGCATTTCGAGCCGTTCCGCGCCCCCTTGTCGGTGAAAGATCACGCGGCCCGCGCTGCAACAGGCCTTGATGAGCGGCAGCTCGAACTGTTGGAAGCGTATGGCTATCCTTATGTGTTCGAGCAATTCCGCTTTCACATGACCCTGTCGGACCGGCTCGATCCCCTGGCGCGTGACGAGATTGCAGCGGCCGCCGCCACCTGGTTCGGGCCGGTGCTGGATGAGCCGGTGGTGCTCGACCGCCTGTCGCTGTTTCACGAGCCCGACACGGGAATGCCGTTCCGGCGCGTGGCTGATTTCAAGCTGGGCGTTCCGGCATGACCCAGCGCGCAAGCAGAAGGTAGGCCCGGCATGACCCGCCCGCTCGGATCGCTGGTTCTGGTGGTTGGCCCTTCGGGGGTGGGCAAGGACACGCTGATCGATGCGGCGCGCCAGGCGCTGGCCAATGACACGCGCTTCGTTTTCGTGCGCCGCGTGGTGTCGCGCCTCGCCGATGCCGACGCCGACGCCGACGAACATGACGGCGTCGATGCCGCCACTTTCGCGCAGATGGATGCGGGCGGGCGCCTTGCCCTCACCTGGGACGCCCACAACACCCGCTATGGCCTGCCG
>CAKTFF010000542.1 GCA_934553185.1 uncultured Devosia sp. | reverse complement strand
AGATGCAGAACGATCGACCATCTTCCGGAGGCCGCCGCCTTGATGGCCGGCGTTTGCCCGAGCCTCATCGGGTGATCCACGTCGGCCCCTTCCGCCAGGAGTTCGTCAATCCACTCGGTATCGTAGCGAAGGATGGCGTTCGAATAGGCGTTCGTAAACAGTTCCGCCTGCGTCAGCACTGGACGGGATTGCTCATGAGCGTGGAAGGCAGCGGCCAGCGTCCCGAGGATCACCAGCACAGCACCGAAAACGGCCCCCGTAACAATGCGAAGCGCAACCAGGGCTGCGTGCTTGTTCTTGCGACGAGCCCATCGCTTCAGCAGCATAAGCGCCGGCAAAGCGACGGGATAGATCGTAACCGCGCCGAGAACCGCTATATACAAGTCCACATCGCCTGGTTGGGGGTCGCCAGGCGGGCTTAGCAGTGCCGGCAGGATCAAAAGGACGCAGAGCGCCCACAGCAGCCACAGCGCGAGTGTCGCGCCGACCGAGAACATGCGACGGATCAGCATGGACACGATGCCCTATGATGCCAAGCGCAGAGTCTGTGCAGTTTACACTCTTGAGCTTCGGTCACAGTATGCAGCCCAGCCAGCCAAGGCATTCGGTCATCCAACGATCTCCGGTGAACATAAGCTGCATGCCCCACGTCGCTTAAATCAAGTTGGCGAAGCCAATCAGGGGTCACACCAACGCCCAGGGCAAAGCAACTCTGTTGTTTGAGAGATGATACGGCCGCTTTCAGGTCAAGACGGCCATAACGTAATCGGCTGAGATAGGGTCGAGAGCGGGACATCTTGCTTGAGATGGGCAAGAACCTCCCGTCCGCAAAGAACTTATCCCCGCCCACCAAACCATCCCGCATACTTCACCCATTCCCGCCACACACGCAGCCCCGACGCAGGGCTGGGCGGGAGGACCGTGGAACGGGGGCGCCTGTTCAGTGGGGTAGGAAGCTCGGCAGCCGGACCTGCAATAATGGCTCCGCCTGAACCGGACCTCGCACAAAAGCGGATCGTGACGGGCGGCCATTGGGCCACATACTTTAGTTTCGGAAGGCACAATGGCCGCCCGTTACCGTGATAACCCCGCAGGCGCGCGCGCCGTGCGGCGTCTCGGCATGTCCAGTGGCCGGCGCTGGAGCGATCGCAACAAGAGTGCGGAGGATCAGGCTTTCGCCTGGGGTGAAACAAACAGCCTTGGCAGGGGTTAAGGATGTGGACCGCCACCCGCACGAGGCTCAATGTGTGCGTGTCATCATGGAGCTGCGCAGTGGATAATCCCTTCGTTTCAACCGAGTGGCTCGCCGCCCATCTCAGCGACCCCGATGTCGTGGTTCTTGATGGCTCATGGCACATGCCCAACAGCAGCCGCAACGCGCAGGCCGAATACCTGGCGGGGCACATTCCGGGCGCCATCTTCTTTGATATCGACGGGGTGGCCGACAACACCACCGACCTGCCCCACATGCTGCCTGCCCCCAACGACTTTGCCCGCATGGTGGGCGCGCTGGGCATTGCCGACACCATGTGTATCGTTGTTTACGACGAGCTGGGGCTCTTCTCCGCGCCCCGCGTCTGGTGGACCTTTCGCACCATGGGCGCCGCCGATGTCCGCATCCTCTCCGGGGGTGGTCCGCAATGGCGGGCGGAACGCCGGCCGACTGAGACGGGGCTTGTCACCCGCCCCCGCCAGACCTTCCATACCGATCTCGACCTATCGCGCGTCGCCGGCTTTGAAGCCGTGCGGGACCGCAGCCGCGATGGTGCGACGCAAATCGCCGACGCCCGCCCTGCCCCGCGCTTTCACGGCGAAGCACCCGAGCCCCGCGCCGGCCTGCGCAGCGGCCACATTCCGGGCAGCATCAACGTTCCGGTGTCGCTGCTAACGGATGGGGGCAAGCTCAAGCCAGCCGATGAGCTCAGGCAGATCTTCACCACCCGCGGCATCGATCTCAGCCAGCCAATCATCACCACTTGCG
>CAKTFF010000541.1 GCA_934553185.1 uncultured Devosia sp. | reverse complement strand
GCTTTGCAGGGTGCCGATGCCATCAATGGCCGGGGCAACGCGCTGGCCAATAAGATCACCGGCAATGGCGGCGCCAACGTGCTGGAGGGTCTCGACGGCAACGACCAGCTGGCCGGTGGCGCAGGAGCCGATCGCCTGTTTGGCGGCAATGGCAATGACAAGCTCGATGGCGGGCTGGGGATCGACCTGGCTTTCGGCGGAGCGGGGGACGATCAGTATATCGTCAACGACAGTGCCGATCAGGTCATCGAATTGGCCGGCGAAGGCACCGACCGCGTCAGCAGCACCGTTAGCTACACGCTTGGTGTCCATGTCGAGAACCTCGCCCTGACCGGCACCGCTAAAATCAACGGTACCGGCAACGATCTTGCCAATCAGCTGGTGGGCAATGGCGGCAACAATGTCCTGCATGGCCTGGGCGGCGCCGACCGACTGAGTGGGGGCCTGGGCAATGATGTTCTTTATGGCGGTGACGGCAACGACACGCTGGACGGCGGTGCGGGCAAAGACAAGCTGCTGGGTGGCGCGGGCGACGATCTCTATGTGGTGGATTCCGCCTCCGACCTGATCACCGAGACGGCCAATCAAGGCACGGACAATGTCAACGCATCGGTCTCCTTCACCTTAACAGCCAATCTCGAAAACCTGGCGCTAACCGGCACCGCCGCCATCAATGGCACGGGCAATGGTCTAAACAACAAGTTAACCGGCAATGCCGCCGCCAATACTATCAAGGGCGACGCAGGTGCCGATCAGATCAATGGCGGCGCGGGCAATGACGCCATTCATGGTGGGCGTGGCGCAGACCGGCTCACCGGCGGGGCGGGGTCGGACACGTTCCACTTTGCCGCCGGCGATAGCGGGCTGACTGCGGCCACCGCCGACGTGATCTACGACTATCAGGCCAAGCTCGACCGGATCGACATTGCCGGGCTCGATCACCGGCTGAAAGCGGCCGACTTCGACGTGACCTGGCTCGCCTCGGCGGGCATGGATGCGGCTGCCCGCACTGCGGCAAAGCTCATGGCTGACGGCAAAACCGACGCTGTCCTGGTTGCTACAAAAACCGACAGCTTCCTGTTTGTGGACACCGATGGCAATCAAACCAATGCTGAAGTGGGCATAACGCTCAGCCGCTTTGGTGCAGCCAATCTCAATGCCGCTCACAGCTTGGTCGGCATGCTCGAGATCGCCTAATCGACACCGCAACAAGGCGCAAGGGCCGCCGAGGCCCTTGCCTGCCGATCAGTGTCCCGAACCGGTCACGAACTCACGAACTGCGGTCAGAACAATGATACGCAGATCAAGCAGGATCGAGAAGTTCTGGATATAGGCCAAGTCGTGGTCGACCCGTCCCTTGGACGCCTCGGCCGTATCGGTCAAACCGCGGTAGCCGTTGGCTTGGGCCCAGCCGGTGATCCCTGGGGCCATCTGCAGCCGATAGGCATAGTAGGGAACCAGTGCATCATAGCGGATGCCAGCCGCAAGCATGTCGGGAACATGGGGGCGAGGCCCGACGATCGACATTTGCCCCATCAACACGTTGAACAGCTGGGGCAGTTCATCGATGCTGGTCTTTCGAATGAAACGCCCCACCGGGGTGACCCGCGGGTCACCGCGCTGTGTTTGCTGGACACCGGTTACGTCGCCCATCTCGATCCGCATGGAGCGAAACTTCCAGGCACAGAAGCGCGTGCCATTGATGCCTTCCCGCATCTGTCCAAACAAAGCCGGACCGGGGCTGGACAGTTTGACGGCAGCTGCCACCAGGATCATCACCGGCGCAAGACCGACGATAGCCACCAGGGCGATCACGATGTCCATCGCGCGCTTGAGCGCCAACTGGAACTTCAGCGAGGGCGTCGGCGGCAGCCGAACCGGCACCCCATCCTGGAAGTGCAAGGGTAGCCCGCTTTGCTGGCTGGACTGGTAGGCCGCAGGAGGAGGCGTCGTGTTAACGATTGCGGTGTCAGCGAATGCGCTCGGTTCCCCTAAGGAGCGACGGGCAGCA
>CAKTFF010000540.1 GCA_934553185.1 uncultured Devosia sp. | reverse complement strand
GGCCTGCTCCATTACGGACAGGGCAAGTGGTATCCGGGCGAAACCCTGCCGCGCTGGACCTTTTCGCTCTATTGGCGCGTGGATGGCAAGCCGGTTTGGACCGATCCCGCGCTGATCGCGCGCGAGGGCACCAAGACTGAAGCGACGCACGAGGATGCGCAACGGTTTCTTCAAGCCTTCTCGCGCCAGCTTGGCCTGTCGGGCGAAACCATTGCTGAAGCCTATGAAGACCCTGGCGAATGGCTGCTCAAGGAAGCCAACCTGCCGGCTAATGTCGATCCGGCCAATTCCGAACTCGCCGACCCCGAGGCACGCTCCCGCATCGCCACCGTGTTCGAACGCGGCCTAACTAACCCGACGGGCTATGTTCTCCCCGTGCAGCGCTGGAACGCCGCTGCCTCGAGCCAATGGCTGAGCGAAACCTGGAAGACGCGGCGCGGCAAGCTGTTCCTCGCGCCCGGCGACAGCCCGGCCGGCTATCGTCTGCCGCTCAGCGCGCTCAAGCACCTTAAGGCCACTGATTATCCCCATGTCGTGCCGCAGGATCCCGGCGAGCCGCGTGATCCCCTGCCCGACTTTCACGTCCAGCCGGTTGCCGGCTTCACCGCCGCTTCGCCGCATCAGGACCAGACCGAGCAGCGCATCAGCGAGATTGAAGGCCAGGTCCGCACGGCGGTGACGGCCGAAATCCGCGACCATCGCCTTTGCGTGTTCCTGCCGCCGGTTGAAAAACTCGAGGACTATCTGGAGCTTGTCGCGGCTACCGAAGCTGCTGCGCGAGAAATCGGCATCCCGGTGCACCTTGAAGGCTATGCACCGCCCCATGACCCGCGCCTCAATGTGATCCGTGTCGCGCCAGACCCCGGCGTCATCGAGGTCAACATCCACCCCTCTGCCAGTTGGGACGATTGCGTGGCAACCACCACGGCCATCTACGAGGAAGCGCGGCAGTCTCGTCTAGGCGCCGACAAGTTCATGATCGATGGCCGTCACACCGGCACTGGCGGGGGCAACCACGTCGTGGTCGGCGGCGCCACGCCGCAGGACAGCCCCTTCCTGCGCCGTCCGGATCTGCTCAAGTCGCTGGTGCTGCACTGGCAGCGCCACCCGTCCATGAGCTACCTGTTTTCAGGGCTGTTCATCGGCCCTACCTCGCAGGCACCGCGTTTCGACGAAGCCCGCCACGACGCCCTGTACGAGCTCGAAATCGCCATGGCGCAGGTGCCCCATCCCCGCTCGGGTGACGCCGCGCCGCTGCCCTGGATGGTGGACCGGCTGTTCCGCAACCTCCTGGTCGATGTCACGGGCAATACTCATCGCTCTGAAATCTGCATCGACAAGCTGTTTTCCCCTGATGGCCCGACCGGCCGGCTAGGCCTCGTGGAGTTCCGCGGCTTTGAAATGCCCCCCAATGCGCGCATGAGCCTTGCCCAGCAGGTGCTGATCCGCGCGCTGATCGCCCGCTACTGGGTTGAACCGGCCGATGGCGCCTTTGTGCGCTGGGGCACGACGCTCCATGACCGCTTCATGCTGCCCCACTATGTCTGGGCGGACTTTCTGGATGTGCTGACCGACTTGGGGCAACATGGCTTTACCCTCGATCCCGAATGGTTTGCCGCTCAGCTCGAATTCCGCTTCCCCTTCTGCGGCGAGGTTGAATACGAGGGCGTCAAGCTCGAACTGCGCCAGGCGCTGGAGCCCTGGCATGTGATGGGCGAACAGGGCGCAATCGGCGGCACCGTGCGCTTCGTTGACTCCTCGGTGGAGCGGCTGCAGATCAAGTTCGATTGCATCAACCCCGATCGCTACGCCATTGCCTGCAATGGCCGTCCCGTGCCGCTCCGCCCCACCGGTATGGCCGGCACATCGGTGGGCGGCGTGCGCTTCAAGGCTTGGCAGCCCGCCTCCGGGCTTCATCCGCAATTGCCGGTCAATACCCCGCTGGTGTTCGACATTCACGATCTCTGGACCGGGCGGCCGGTGGGTGGCTGCGTTTATCATGTCGCCCATCCCGGC
>CAKTFF010000539.1 GCA_934553185.1 uncultured Devosia sp. | reverse complement strand
CAACTAGACGCTGTTGGGGCCTGCCGGTTCCGGCAGGCCCCAACAGCGTCTAGTTGTCGTTGAAACGGCGGCGGTACTCGCTGGCGAGAAACACCACAAGGAGGGCAAACACCGCGCCGATCGCCACCTGCGTCCAGTCCACCGAACGGAGCAAATCGGCGACATAGGCGGGCCCCGAAGAAACATCCACCGACAGGGGACCGCCATCGATCCAGGTGTTGACCATGGCCGATTGCGGCATGCTCATGCGGTAGCTCAGGTAGTTCCAGGTGCGGGTGGCAAAGGGGTGAAGGCCGCCCAGCGTCACCCATTCAAGGGTCGATACCAGCGCGGGCAGGAACAGCGAGCCGGGAATCGCCCAGCGGCCGACAATTGTCGCGATCGATCCAACCATCGCCATGAAGGGCAGGTACCACAGGAGTGCCACGACCAGTTGCGCCCCCTCGATCAGAGCAATGTTCCAGAACACCTGCACGAGGCCGGCAAAGCCGAAGCCGGTCTGGATGCCGCTGAACAGCATGGTGACCTGAGCGGTGGCCAGCATGACCGCCATGCTGAGCAGCACAACAACAAACACTGCGCCCGGCAGGATGGTGACGGCGGCCACCAGTTTGCTGAGGAGGATGGTGAAGTCGCTGACCGGCATGGATTTCCAGAACAGCATGGCATTGTTGCGCCGGTCGGCGGCAAAGCCGTCGGCGCAATAGAAAAAGAGGGTCGCGAGGAGATACAGCCCCCAGGCAATGCCCAGAAACAGCGACGCCCAGAACAGCACGGCAAGGGGCAGGACATTGAGCAGATCGCCGGTGATCCGGGTGTTCACCCGGCCCACGGTGAAGGCGAGAATGGTGATGGCCAGGATGATCGCGACCAGCAGCAGCGGCCCAAGGAGAAAAGCCCCGCGATGCTCGATCAGTTCGCGACGGACAAGCGCCAGGAAAGCCTTCATCGCACGACCTCCGGATTTGCGGTGGGCCGCTGCATCAGCGCGACGAAGAGGTCCGACAGGGTCGGGGTGGAGAGTTTGCCCAGCGGCTCGAGGAGCTGGCGATCGACACCTTCAAAGATCATCACCGTCTGGCCGAAGCGGGTTTCCTCGTAAACCGGATTGTGCCCCCGGGCGCTGTCCTGCTCGCTCGCCTCACTGGCGACGAGCTGGATGAAGCGGCTGGTCACCGTATCCATGGGCATGTGGAGGATCAGTTCGCCATCGCGAATGAACATGATGTCGGAGAGCATGAACTCGATCTCGTCCACCTGGTGGGTGGTGATCAGCAGCGTTCGCTCCTCGGTCATGTAGTCTTCAAGCAGCCGGCGGTAAAAGCGCTTGCGGTAGGTGATGTCGAGGCCCAGCGTTGGTTCATCGAGCACCAGCAGCTTGGCGTCGATGGCCATCACCACCGCCAGGTGCAGCTGGGCCAGCATGCCTTTGCTCAGGTGCTTGATCTTCATTTCAGGCTTGATGTCGGTGCCTTCAAGAAACAGCTGGGCCTTGTCGGGCGAGAATTTGGGATGAATGTCGCGCACCAGGCGGAACAGTTCGCGCACGCGCAGAAAGCGCGGCAGGCTCGCCACATCGGAGATGAAGGCGACATCCTCCATCAGCCGCGCCCGATGGCGGAACGGGTCCTGCCCCAGCACGCGGATGGTGCCGCCACAATCGGTGAGGCCCAGCATGGCGTTGAGCGTCGTGGTCTTGCCCGCGCCATTGTGGCCGATCAACCCGTAGATGCGGCCGGGTGGAATATCGAAGTCGAGGCCATGCAGGATTTCCTTGCGGCCAAAGGTTTTGCGCAGCCCGCGTGCCGAAACGATGGGCTCGGCGTTCGGCGAAGCTTCGGCGAATGGCTCAGTCATCCTTGGGACCCTTTTGTGTTTGGGGGCTGGCGAGAAGCGTCGCGAGATCAAGGTCCAGCGCCTTGATCCGGGCGCGCACCAAAGGCCAATCTTCCTCGAGAAACCGGCTGCGCTCATGGGCCAGCAGTTGCAGCCGCGCGCCGGAGCGAACGAACATGCCCAGTCCCC
>CAKTFF010000538.1 GCA_934553185.1 uncultured Devosia sp. | reverse complement strand
TTACGTCGCCCGGACAGCGGATCGGCCACGGTAGCCGGTGCCGATGTGGTTACCCGCTCGACGCAGGCGCGGCGCTCAATCGGCGTGGTTTTTCAGGACTCTAGCCTGGATGACCGGCTCACGGCTTGGGAAAACCTCGAGTTCCACGGCCTGGTCTATGGCATGGGAACGAAGCCGCGCCGCAAGATGATCGAGACGGTGCTCGAACTGGTGGAACTGGAGAACTGGACGCACGACATCGTGCGCAGTTTTTCGGGCGGCATGCGCCGGCGGCTCGAGATCGCCCGAGCACTGCTGCATGAACCCAAGATCCTGTTTCTCGACGAGCCCACTGTAGGGCTCGATGCGCAAACGCGCCAGCGCATCTGGCACTATTTGGACGGACTACGGCGTCAACGGGACCTGACGGTGCTCACAACCACCCATTATATCGAGGAAGTGGAAAGCGCCGACATCGTCTGCGTCATCGACCACGGCAAGATCATCGCCCAGGGCACGCCCGAGGCGCTCAAGAGTGAGCACGGTCAGCGCTGGCTCCATGTCGTGCCGCAGGATCAGGCGGCGCTTGGAGCCATCCGCGCGCGCTTTCCTCAGGCGCAGCTTCTTGGCGCCAATACGCTCGTTCTGCCGGCCGAGCCTCGCACGCAGACAGATGCGCTCTTGTCCCAATTTCATGACCATTTGTCAGAAATTCGCTTCCAGCCACCCACGTTGGAAAGCGTTTTCCTGTCGCTGACCGGACGCGAACTGCGAGACCGGGCAGATGGGCAGCGCGAGGCAGACAAGGCCGCAGGGCGGCGGGGAGGGCGCCGCTGATGGGTGCCATGATGCTTTGGCGCGGGATCTACGCCGTGTGGCTGCGTGAGATCACGAGGGCCACGCGTGATCGCGCGCAACTCATCGGCGGCGTCAGCCGGCCGCTGATCTGGTTGCTGATCCTGGGCGTAGGGCTCAACCCCTATTTCCGAGGCGAGGTTTACGGCGAAGTGCGCTTCGTCATTCCGTTCACGTACCTGCAGTTCTTGTTTCCGGCGGTAATCGTTCTCAACATCATGTACACCTCGATCCAGTTCGCGGTTTCGGTGATCTGGGATCGTGAATTTGGCTTTTTGCGTGAGGTGCTGGTCTCGCCCATGCCACGGCCCGCCATTCTTTTGGGCAAAGTGCTGGGTGGCAGCACGATCGCAACCTTGCATGGCAGCCTGGTGCTGATCCTTGCCCGCTTCGCCGACGTGACCATCTCCATTGAGCAGATGCTGACCGCACTTGGCCTGATGTTCGTGCTGGCCTTCGGGCTCACCAGCTTCGGCGTGATCCTCGCCGCACGGGTGCGCAGTTTCGAGGGCTTCGGGGTGTTTTCCAACACCATCATCCTGCCGCTCTATTTCACCTCGTCGTCGGTGTTTCCACTCGACCCGTCATTGACCCGCACACAGATGGTCACCGCCTATCCCGAATGGCTGGTGTTTTTAATGCAGGCCAATCCCATCACCTATGCCGTCGATTGCCTGCGCGGCGTCATTATCGGCTTCAACCAGTTTCCACCCCATTATGGACTAGCCGTGATCTTCGGCATTGCCGTGCTGTTTTTCGTGGTGGCGCTGATTGATTTCAGCCGCACATGAAACCACGCAACTTTCAACGCTGGCGTGCTGCCCTGATCAACCTTGGAGCGGTGGTGGTGCTGCTCGGGGGCGCAAGTCTCCTGCCACCCGACACATCGCTCGGCGATCGCCGGGAGGCAGGCGTTCTCAAGCTCTGTGTGCCGCAAAGCTTTCCGCCGCTCGTGACAGGAGATGCCGCAGCACCTGGCTATGATGTTGAATTGGCCACGGCTATCGCGGATGAGATGGGTCTGCGGCTGCAGACCAATACGCTGCCTTCGATCGGGCGGGACTACAATCCGCGCAACTGGTCGCTGACCCGGGCGCAGTGCGATGTGGTGGGTGGCGGCGTTGCCGACTCGGGCCAGACGCGATCCTTCCTCCAGACGGTGCCAACCCGGAGCCGCACCGGCTGGATCGGCCTCTCGGCC